>NZ_JBEPCJ010000044.1:0-84080 GCF_040299565.1 Spirillospora sp. NPDC000708 | reverse complement strand
CCACCCTTGACTTTGGAGCCTCTGCGGCCCCTAGGCAGGTGATGGGGGCAGGCTCCGCCTGCCCCGCCCCCGGGTCGCGCCACCCCACCACCCCCTTCCGTCAGGGACGAATCGCCCTTGCGTGAGGCGCGAGGAGGGGCAACAGGCCACGAGGCCCAGCAGCCTTTCCCGCCCGAAAAATACCGGGAAGAATGTGGCCCGAACGGCCTTGAACGGCCTCGAATGGCGGTCACACAGGGTACTATTTACGTATGCAATCAGTGACGGTCGAGCTTGAGGCCGCGTCCACCATGGAACTGGTGAACGCGCTCTCGGCCATCGCCACTGAACTCGCACAACGCGAAGCCCCCGAATCAGCGGCCGCGTGCCTAGAACTCACCGAAATCCTGGTGGCCGCATCCGATCTGCAGGAAAGCGTCCTCGCCGGATTCATCGGCCGAGTCGACGCCTGCGGAGAACAGGCCCGGTGGGGATATCCCTCCACCCAAGCGTGGCTGCGGTCGCGGCTGGGCATGCGCGATAACCGGGTGAAAGAGCGTCTGGTGCTGGCGCGGCAGCGTCGCCGTCTCCCGCAGGTGGCCGAACGCCTCGCCGCCGGGGACCTGTCCCACGGTTACGCCGCCACCGTCGCCGACTCGGTCGCCCGCCTGGACGACACCGACTGCGCCGAGGCCGAGACAATCCTCCTCGGGTTCGTCGAGCAGGGCTTCTCGGCCGGGAAGGTCGCCGCGTTCGGCCGTCGGATCCGCGATCTCATCGCCGAACGCGACGACACCGAAGACGCCCCCGACGAGGACACCAAGCGGGGCTACGACAAGTCCTGGCTCACGACCACGCGTTCGCTGGACGGCGGCCGGTACGTCAAGGGCTGGCTGAACCCCGAGGATGCCGCGATCTGGGACGGCACCCTGGCTCCGCTGGCCAAGCCGGCCGGGCCGGACGACCGTCGTGACCTCGCCGAGCGGACGGCGGCGGCGCTGTCGAGCGTGCTCTCAGGTGGGCACAAGGCGTCCAAGGTCACCGTGATCTGCGACCTGGAGACGCTGACCGGAGGCAACGCCCCGGCCCGCCTGACCGACGGGACGCCGATCCCCGCCGCCCAGGCCCGCCGAATCGCCCTCTCCGCCGGAGTCTCACCCCTGCTCCTGGGGCGCGGGAACACCCCGCTCTACCTGGGCTACCGGGAACGATTCGCCTCCGCAGCACAACGACAGGTGCTGGAGACGCTCTACCCCTCGTGCGCGGTACGAGGCTGCGAGGTCCCCGGGACACTCTGCGAAGTCGACCACGTCCGCGGATGGGCGCTCGGGCGATCGCCCACCGACATCGACCAACTCGCACTCACCTGCGGATGGCACAACCGGTTCAAACACAGTCGCCCCGACCAGATCCAGATCAGCAAAGATCAGGACGGGCGGTACGTCTACCGGCTACTCCCACCACCCGACGCCCGAGCATCCGCAACCGGGGCCGGACCACCAGGCAGCATCGGCCCACCCGACAGCCCCGCGCTCGACTGGGCCGCATAACCGCACCACCCCAGTAACACCGGGCTCGGTCATGCCCTGCGCCGGTCCGCCCGCATCCCCACCGATGACGGGCGGCCCCGGCATGCCCACACCACAGCCGACCGCCTCGCACCGGCTGCACATATCCCCACCACCAGACAGCCCTTCAGAGACCGCCCCAACCGCCAACTACACCGCTCAACCAGACCGACCCCGCCCACACCGCCCCTGGACTGGACCGCGTCACCACCCACCCTCGGCAACACCACACCCGGCTACGCCCTGCGCCGGTCCGCCCGCATCCACACCGATGACGGGCGGCCCCGGCGGGCCCGCACCACAGGCGACCTTTCCGCAGCGGCTGCGACTGTCCTCTCCAGACGGCGCTTAGCGGAGGCACCGGCCCACCCGTTCGCTACGCCGCCCAGCAACACCGACCGACACCGCCCCGGACCAGGGCCGCAAAACCCACCCCGCCCCGGCGCGCCACCCTCACCCCGGCCACGCCTTGCGCCGGTCCGTCCGCATTCACCCCCACGATGGGTGAGCCAGCCTGCCTCATGACAATGCGATGCCGACACGACAGCGCGATACCGATGCAATGGCCAACGCCGCAGCCTGGGTGAACACAGCGCATTCCCTTTCAGACCGCAACGCCAGAGCACGCCAACACCGCATGGAAGACGGTTCTTCCTGCTTACCCTTCGAACCCTTTGCTCCCCTTTGCGCCACGCAGCAGTGGATTTCGCACCTTCCGGAGGGGGGTGGTGGGGTGGCGCGACCCGGGGGCGGGGCAGGCGGAGCCTGCCCCCATCACCTGCCTAGGGGCCGCAGAGGCTCCAAAGTCAAGGGTGGACGAAGTCCATCGCGAAGCGACGCCGAAGGCGCCCTTGACTTTGGAGGGGCGGCCCCGTACGCAAGCGCCACCCCACCACCCGAACACCCCATTTCGTTGATCGCCCTCTACCCCGGGAAGTACCAAGTCTCGGCCGAGTGAAGGCCACTTCAAATAGTCGGCTGCGCGCCGCACTCGCTCCCTCGCTTCCAATTCCTTAAGGCCCTGCGGCCCAACCGCCCACGCAGGTTGGCCAGCCGTCCGACACGACCGATCCAGCCCGCAATGAGAGATGAACCTCGCCAGGAAGCCGTCCCGAAAACCGGAGAGTTGGCGAGCGAAGCGGTCGGGCTCGTCGGAAGATGGGCTTCGCGGGGAGTCGGCGACTCGTAAGCGCGCTCGCGACCGAGGCAGACCCAATCAGGACATCGCCCAGAGGGTGCCGGACAGACGCCAGATGCCGCACTCGGGACGATCGTCGCTCCTGGCCAGGCCGTAGGCGGTGATACCGGAGCCCGCCACAGCCGACGAGAAGTCCGGGTCGATCCCGAGCGGCCTCCACCTCCAACGAGCGCACCGCTGAACACTCACCGGTGTGAGGCGCCCGGCACCGGGAGCTTGGTTGGGAACCGCGCATGTCGGAAGGTCGACTGTCCGGTGAGGCCGACCGTCAGTTCGGGGCGACCGTTCCGGGAGGCCGACCGTTCGAAGAGACCGATCGACCTCCCGGGAGTCGGCCGTGCTGAAGGCCCGACGTCTCAGGAGGCTGACCCCACCGGGACCGAGGTCAGCCGAGTGCGGGCCGGGTCAGCCGCGTCCGGGCGGGATCAGGCGTGTCCGGGCGGGTCAGAGGAGTCGGGCGGCGAGGAGTGCGGCGCCGTGCACGGCGGCGCGGTCGCCGAGTCGCGTGACGGCCAGCGGGGGAGCGGGACGGAACAGGAGGCGCTCGGCGAGCCGCGATTGCAGTGGTTCGAGCAGCAGCGGCCCCGCCTGCGCCAGGCCGCCGCCCAGGACGAACAGCCCCGGGTCCAGAAGCAGAGTGGTGGCGGCGAGGCTGTCGGCCAGGCAGTCGAGGGCCTCGGACCAGATTCGCGCGGCGAGATCGTCGGTGCCGGCCCGCGCGATCACGTCCTCCGCGCGAACGGTGCCCAGGCCGCTCTCGTCGTCGGGCGCTGTCCCGTCTGCCGAGCTAAGCGCCGCGCCGTCGACCCCGCTGCCGCCTGGGTTGCCTGCGCTGCCGCCTGCGTTGGCTGTGGTGCCGATTGCTGTGCCGTCCACAGTGAGGCTCGTGCTCCTGGTCACGCCACCTGCGTCGCTTGCTGCGCTGCTCGTCGTGCCGGCCCGCGTGCCGCCCGTCGCGCCGCCCCGCGTGCTGCCTGTCGTGTTGCTTGCATCGCTCGCCGCGCTGCCCAGCCTGCTGCCTGCGTCCCCCACTGTGGTGCCAGGCGCGGTGCTCGTCGCGGCGCTGACGGCGGTGCCCGCTGCGCCGTTCTGCGTGCTCCCTGCGACGGCGACGGGGACGGCGGCGTGGCCGGTGGTGTAGCGGCGTGCGATGGACGCGGCGGAAGCGTACGTCTCGAGGCAGCCCTTGTTGCCGCAGGCGCAGTCCTCGCCGCCGGGCCGCACGACGATGTGCCCGACCTCGCCGCTCCATCCGGAGACGCCCGGGTAGGTCGTGCCGTTCAGGATCAGCGCGGCGGCGATGCCGGTGCCGATGGCCATGAAGACGAAGTCGCCCGCGTCGCGTCCGGCGCCGAGGACGGCCTCGGCGAGGCCGCCGGTGCGGACGTCGTGCCCGACGGCGACGGGGACGCCGAGCCGCTCCTGCGCCAGGTGCAGCAGCGGCACGTCCCGCCAGCCGAGGTTCGCGGCGCGGACGGCGGTGCCGGACGCCTCGTCGACGATGCCGGGGACGGCGATCCCGGCGGCGCGGGCAGGGCGTCCGAGGGCCTCGGCGCGGGCGGCCATGTGGGCGGCGAAGTCGAGGATCCCGCCGACGGGGTCGGCGCGGTCGGTCGGCCACGTCTCGGAGATCAGCACCTCCCCGCCCGCCCCGGCCCCGGCCGACGACGGAGCGGAGCCGGACGGGGCGGGGACGAGGGCGGCCTTCATCGACGTGCCGCCGACGTCGATCGCGATGAGGGTCACTTGACCGAGCCCGCGGTGAGGCCGCCGATCAGGTACCGCTCGATGAACACGAAGAGGATCACGACGGGAACGATAGCGATCAGCGAGGTGGCGAACAGGTACTGCCAGTGCGCCTGGTACTGGGTGACGAACGACGGGATCGCGACGGTCAGCGGCTGCCGGTTGGGCGACGCGGTGACGGTCAACGCGACGATGTACTCGTTCCAGGCGGAGATGAACGTGTAGACGACGGCGGTGATGACTCCCGGGGCGGAGATCGGGAGCGTCACCCGGAACAGCGCGCCGACGCGTCCGGCGCCGTCCAGGAACGCCGCCTCCTCGAGCTCCTTGGGGATGCTGGAGAAGTAGCCGTGCAGGATCCAGACGCAGAACGGCAGGTTGAACGCGGCGTTGACGAGGATCAGCGCCATCAGCGTGTCGGTCAGGTTGAGCGCGACCATCTCCCGGAAGATGCCGATGACCAGCGCGGTCGGCGCGAACATCTGGGTGACGAGGACGAGCAGCAGGAACGCGCCGCGCCCGCGGAACCGGTTGCGGGCGGTGTAGTACGCGGCGGGCATCGCGCACGCCAGCGTCACCACGGTGGCGACGGCGGCGACGATGAGCGACACCCGCATGTTCGTCCAGATCGGCGCGGCCTTCCAGACGTCCACGAAGTTCGACCACTGCCAGTGCCCGGGCAGGTAGGTGCCGGGCGACTTCGTCAGCTCGTGCTCGGTCTTCAGCGAGGTCAGGAACATCTGCAGGTACGGCGCCACGAAGATCAGCGCGACCAGCCAGCCGACCCCGGTGAGGACGACCTTGCGGACGGGAGAGCGTTTCATCGGACCTCCTCCCGCCAGCGCGTGGCCCGCAGGTACACCAGCACCATCACCAGGATCAGGACGAAGTTGACGACGGCCATCGCGGCGGACTCGCCGACGTGCTGGTCGTAGAACGCGAGCTTGTACATGAAGGTGGTGGTGGTGTCGGTGGCGTGCCCGGGACCGCCCGCGGTCATCGCCCAGATGATCGGGAACGAGTTGAAGACGTTGATCACGTTGATGATGGAGGCGATCAGGACGGCGGGCCGCAGCAGCGGCAGCGTGATCCCGAAGTAGGTGCGGAACGCGCCGGCGCCGTCGACCCGCGCCGCCTCGTACACGTCGGACGGGATGGACTGGAGACCGGCGAGGATGACGAACGAGGTGAAGGGCAGCGACACGAACACCGCGACCCACATCATCCACACCATGGCCTGGTGGGGGTGGCCGAGCCAGTTCACCGGCTTGTCGATGACGTGCAGGTCGAGCAGCACGCGGTTGACGATGCCGGAGTAGTTGTCCAGCATCCACTTCCAGATCAGCGCGGTCATCAGCACCGACGCCGCCCACGGGACGATGACGGCCCAGCGGACGACGCGGCGGCCGGGGAAGCGGGCGTTGAGCAGCTGGCCGATCGCGAGCGACAGCACCATCGTGACGACGACGATGCCCGCGACCCACAGCAGCGTGCGCAGCACGACGGGGACGAGGGCGTCCTCGTCGAACAGGTCGGTGTAGTTGGCCGAGCCGCGGTTGCCGAGCGTGACGCCGGACGAGCTGATCTTCAGCAGCGAGGTGCGGACCATCTCGATGACGGGCCACAGCACCACGACGGCGATGAGCACGATGGACGGGCCGAGCCACAGCAGCGGGACCAGCGCGCGCCCGACGCGCCTGGGCAGGGAGGCGCGGGACGCCGGACGGAGCCCGGCGTCCCGCTTCACGGCGACGTCCTGCACTCAGCTCGCCTTTTCGGCGGTCTGCTGGATCTCGTCGAGCACCTTCTTCGGGTCCTTGTCGGCGACCGAGGTGCCGAGGCTCTGCTTGACGGCGCCCGCCACCGCGGACCACGCGGGGTTGCTGGTGGGGGCGAACTTGCTCGTCGGCAGCGCGTCCACGAACTGCTTCATGTACGGGTCGGAGCTGAGCGCGTCACCGGCGGACTTCGTCGTCGGCAGGAAGCCCTCCTTGGCGAGGAACCGCGAGACGTTGTCCTTCTGGTAGAAGAAGTCGAGGAACTTCTTGACGGCCTCCTTGTTCTTGCCGTCGTTCTTCTTGAAGGCGTCGAGGACGTCCATGACGCCGAGCGTGTTGGGCTGCGAGCTCGCGTTCTTCACCGGCAGCGAGGTGACCCCGAAGTTGAGGTTCGGGTTCGCCGGGGTGATGAATCCGGCCTTGGTGAACGGGCCGCCGATCGCCATTCCGACCTTGCCCTGGGCGAACTGGTTGAACACCGTCTTGCGGTCGGTGCTCTCCGGGTTCGGCTGGGTCAGCCCGGACTTGTTGAGGTCCTTGAGGAAGTTGAGGGTGTCGATGTTGGCGGGCTGGTTGATGGCCCATTTGCCGGACGAGTCGACCCAGCCGCCGTTGTCGTTCATCGCCCAGGAGAAGAACTCCGCCTGGGCCTCCTCGGGGCCGAGCGGCAGGCCGTAGCCGATGGCGCCGGCCTTCTTGACCTTCTCGGCGTCGGCCTTGATGTCGGCCCAGGTCTTGGGCGGGTCGGTGATGCCGGCCTTCTTGAACAGGTCCTTGTTGTAGAACATCAGCCGGGCGCTGGAGATGAACGGCAGCGTGTACTGCTCGCCGTTGAACTTGGCCTGCTCGACGAACGTGGGGGTGAAGTCGTTGAGCGTGGCCGGCGACACGACCTCGGACGCCTTGTAGAGCAGGCCGTCCCGGGCGAAGTCGGAGAACGAGTTGTAGTTGAGGATGTCGGGGACCTGCTTGGTCTGGACGTAGGTCTTCACCTTGGCATCCATCTGGGTCCAGTCGACCATCTCCAGGTTCACCTTGTACCCGGAGTTCTTGGCCTCGAAGTCCTTGATCAGAGCGTCCCAGAACGGCCTGGTGTTGTCGTCGTAGATCGCCGCGACGAATTTGATCGTCTTGCCGTCGGAGTCGTCTCCGCCGGACGAGCTTCCCTTGCCGCATCCGCTGACGCCGAGTGCCACGGTGAGGCCCGCGGCGATGGCGCCGATGAGGTGCCGTTTCATCTGTCCCCGCCTTCTTCGGCTCGCACTTGCGGACGCTCCCGCGCGTCCGTGCGTCGTTTTTCGGCCCGCATGTTCACGCCACCCCGGACCGGTCGTGCGGCGTGCCGTCGCATGACCCTTTGGCGTGGTCCTCCCACGGGCGGCGTCGGCCGCCCGGCCCTCCTCCCTTTCGCGCATGAAAAATTGTGCGCGGTGCGAATGCTCACTGAGCACAAACGCGCGTGGTGGCCATGAAGATAAACACTGGTCCGTACCAGTTCAAGGGGTGCATTACGCAAGAGGCTTAACCGTTACCGGAGGGGGGCGTGGTCCGGTGTGCACGCTGGGCTGGTCTGGTCGGCGGGTTTCGGCCGCCGATCGCCCGGTTTTGGTGCCCTCACTCTGCGCGGAGGCCCTGTGACCTGCTGTGACGGTCCCGTGCCGGCGGCTCGCCTGGAGGGTCGGACGCTGGCCTGCGTCCTGTTTTGCCGTTCTTTACGCGGGTAGCCCGCCGCACGACCCCGAAAGAACGGCGAGGTGACGAGCACATGAACTTCCGGACCGGGTTCGCCGCCGGTGCGGGCGGCGCGCTGGCCGCGGTCGCCGCCGGCCGCGCCGGCCGCCGGGCCGCGGACCGGGTCGTCGCCCGCTTCGAGGCCCGGCTGGAGCGCGCCGTCCGGCGGCTGACGGCCGAGGCGGAGCAGGGCGGGCCGCTGGTCCGGGCGGCGCTGGCGGGCGCCCGGGCCCTCTACGACGGCAAGTCGCCGGGCCGGGCGCTGCTCAGCTTCGGCTGGACGGCGCTGAAGGAGACGCTCAAGCGGATCTTCGGCGGCGGGCGGCGCGGCGGCCTGGTCGCCATCGTCGAGCAGATCGACGTGGGCGCGCCGTGCCGGCTGGTCTACGACCAGTGGACCCGCTTCGAGGACTTCCCGTCCTTCATGAAGAAGGTGGTCGGCGTCGAGCAGGTGTCCGACGAGAAGCTGCACTGGAAGGCGCGGATCTTCTGGTCGAGCCGGTCCTGGCGGTCGACGATCGTCGAGCAGGTCCCGGACCGGCACATCGTCTGGCGCTCCGAGGCCGCGAAGGGGCGGGTGGACGGGACCGTCAGCTTCCACGAGCTGACGCCGGACCTGACCCGCGTGCTGCTCGTCCTGGAGTACCGCCCCGGCGGCCTCTTCGAGCGGACCGGCAACCTGTGGCGCGCGCAGGGCCGCCGGGTCCGGCTGGAGCTCAAGCACTTCCGCCGCCACGTCATGACCCGCTCGCTCACCGCCCCCGGCGGAGTCGAGGGGTGGCGCGGCGAGATCCATGAAGGCGAGGTCGTCAGGGCCTCGTGACACAGAACCCTCACATCGAACCCCTGCGGAGGATACGCACCATGAATCGCGGAACCAGGGTGGGCCCGGTGCCCATCGGACAGATCGCTCGACGGCTGCCGGTCGGCCGGCGGAGCCCGTCGGGCCTCGCCCGCATCACGCAGAACCTGCCGAGCGGCATCCCCGGCGGCAAGGCGCTCGGCGCCACCGGCGGCGTCCTGCTCGGCGCCGGCGCCGCCGTCGCGGCGAGCCGCGCGCTCGGCCGCAGGAACGACCAGGCGGACGGGACCGAGGAGCAGGACGAGAGCGGCGGCACCGCCGCGAAGGGCACCTCGGGCGGCCCGGCGAAGAAGACGGCGAAGACGGCGAAGGACGCCGCGAAGGGCGCCGGGGACACCGCCAAGGAGGCCGCCGGCAAGCCCGCCGAGCAGGCGAAGGGCCTGTTCGGACGGCTCAAGGACACCGTCGGCGGTGCCCTGAAGAAGGGCGGCGGCAAGGGCGGCGGCGGCAAGAAGGTGAAGGTCACCAACATCATCGAGCACACCGACATCGGTGCGCCGCGCCGCCTCGTCTACGACCAGTTCACGCAGTTCCAGGAATTCCCGTCCTTCATGAAGAAGGTCATCAGCGTCGACCAGGCGGACGACGAGAAGCTGAACTGGCAGGCGAAGATCTTCTGGTCCAAGCGGACCTGGGAGGCGACGATCGTCGAGCAGGTCCCGGACGAGCACGTCGTCTGGCGCTCCAAGGGCGCGAAGGGCCATGTGGACGGGACGGTCAGCTTCCACGAGCTGGCGCCGAACCTGACCCGCGTCCTGGTGGTCCTGGAGTACCACCCGCAGGGCCTGTTCGAGCGGACCGGCAACATCTGGCGCGCGCAGGGCCGCCGCGTCCGGCTGGAGCTCAAGCACTTCCGCCGGCACGTGATGACGCAGTCGCTGACCCACGCCGACGAGATCGAGGGTTGGCGCGGCGAGATCCGCGACAGCGAGGTCGTCAAGACCCACGAGGACGCGCTGAAGGAGGAGGAGAAGTCCGGGAACGGCCGCAAGGCCCGGGGCGGCTCCGGCTCCAACGGCAGGAACGGCGGCAAGGAGAAGGACACCGCCAAGGAGAAGGACGGCGCCAAGGACAAGGAGTACGAGGAGGCGTCCCGGTAGCCCGGCGGCGTCCGCGGGCGGTCAGCGGATCATCCGGGCCAGCTCGACGCGCGACCGGATCCCGAGCCGGGTGAACACGTTGCGGAGGTGGTGGTCGATGGTCCGCGGGCTGAGCAGCAGCCGCGCCGCGATCTCGCGGTTGGTGGCCCCCTCGGCGACCATCCGGGCGATGTGCGCCTGCTGCGCGGTGAGGCCGGTCAGCGCGGGTGGCTCCCCGGGCCCGGCGGCGGTGCGCGGTGCAGCCGCCTCCGGGTCCGGGGCCGGACCCGCGTCGCCCGCCGCGCGCAGCTCCGCGCGGGCCTGCCCGGTCCACGGGACGGCGCCGTACCGCTCGAAGATCCGCAGTGCCGTGCGCAGGTGCTCGCGGGCGGCGCGCGGGCGGCGGCCGCGCCGGAGCCGGGCGCCGAACAGCAGCTCGGTGCGGGCCAGCTCGAACACCGCGTCCGCCGACTCGTGCAGCCGGAGGGCTTCGGTGTAGTGCGCGGCGGCCTCGTCGTCGCGTTCGGCGAGCAGGGCGGCGCAGCGGCGGGCGAGCGCGAGCCGTCCCGGGGTCCGCGTCGCGTCCGCCCAGCGGGTGAAGTCCTCGGCGGCGCGGGCGGCGCGCTGCCGGTGGCCGGTGTACGCGAGGGCCTCCACCAGGTGCGGCGCGGCGAGCAGCCGGGCGAGCGGGTGCGCCAGGCCGGCGCCGCCGGGCAGCCGGAGCCGCGCGGCGGCGTCGCCGGGACGGTCCGCGGCGAGGTCGAGGCAGGCGGGCGCCCAGGCGCCGAACGCGGCGGCGCGGATGAGGCCGCGCCGGTCGGCCCCGGCGAGCCCGCGCCGGTCCGCGCCGCCGGAGAGCGCTTCCAGGTGCCGGTGCGCGGCGTCCCGGTCGCCGTTGAACCCGGCGACCAGGGCGAGCGCGGCGAGCTGCTCGGCGGCGTGCCCGTGCTGCCCGGTCGCCCGCGCCAGCCGCAGCCCCTCGTGGCAGGCGGCGACCGGCACCGGCGGATGGCCGAGGAGCGTCCCGCAGCGCGCCGCGATCGCCAGCGCGTACGACTCGGCGGGCGCGTCGCCGCGCAGCCGCGCGGACGCGACGGCCCCGGCCGCGAGCGCGCGCGCTCGGCCGTCGCCGAGGGCGAGGGCCGCGAGCGCCGCCCACGCCTGCGCGGCGGAGTCGTCGGAGTGGCCGCCCGACTCGCCCGACTCGCCCGGCTCGCCTGACTCGCCCACCGCGCCGCCGGCGAGCGCCTCGCCCAGCCGGACGGCCCGGCCGAGCAGGGGCGCCGCCTCGGCGTAGCGGCCGCGGAACGTCGCGGCCATCCCGGCGAGGTGCGCGCGCATCAGGTCGGCCCGGGGCGTCGCCGGGACGCCGGGCAGGTGCGCGGCGCGCTCGGCGATCTCGGCGTACGCGGTGTGGTCGCCGGCGGCGTCGGCGGCCTCGGCCGCCCACATGAGCGCCGTGAGCGCCAGCGCGCCGTCGGTCCCGGCGAGCCGTTCGGCGGCGTCGCGCAGCATCGGGACCGCGGTGGCCGGGGACCCCGCGCCGGCCTCGATCTCGCCGCGCAGCAGCTCGGCGCGCCCGGCCCGCGTGCCGTCCCGGTCCAGCGGCCGGACCTGCCGCAGGACGGCCCGCGCCCGGCGCGCGCGCCCGCCCGCCCAGGCGTCGGTGGCGGCGGCCAGCAGCCGGTCTGCGCGCGCGCCGCGTTCCGACGTCAGCGCCGCGGCGCGCTGCCACGCCTGCCACGAGTCGCCGTACCGGCCCGCCCGGCGGGACCGCGACGCCGCCTCCGCCAGCTCGTCGGCGATACGGTCGTCGGCCTCGCCGGACAGCGCCGCCCGGTGCCAGATCAGCGACGGCCGCTGCCAGTCCTGCACCAGCACCTGCGCGAGCAGCGCGTGCGCGGCCCGCCGCTCGGCCCGCGACGCCTCCGCCCACAGCGACGACCGGACGAGCCGGTCCCGCACGACCACCGCGTCGTCCCCGGCGACCGCGTGGTCAGCGAGCCGCAGGAGGCCCGACTCGCGCGCCGCCTCGATTTCCCGCGCGCCGATCCCGGCCGTCCGCGCGGCCCGCGCGACCGTCGCCGCGCCGAGCCACTCGTCCGCCGCCACCATCAGCACGAGCCGCTGCGCGCCCGGCGGGAGCCGCAGGTGGCGGTGCCGGAACAGGGTGCGCAGGACGCTGCCGGGCGGCAGCGCGCGGGGCGGCGGGGCCCCGCCGGACAGCTGCGCGGCGGTCAGCCCGCCGGCCAGCTCCCGGACGGCGAGCGCGCACCCGCTCGCCAGGTCGACGACCTCCTCCGCGAGCTCGGTGCCGAGCGCGTCGCCGGCGGCGTCCTGCAGGATCCGCAGGCTCGCCTCGTCGTCCAGCGGCGGAAGCCTCAGGTGCGGGATGCCGGTGAGCGGCGCCTGTGTGCGCGCGGCGAAGACGATCGCGAGCGGCTCGTCCCCGACGCGGCGCGCCGCGAACGCGAGGGCGTCCAGCGTGACCCGGTCCAGCCACTGCGCGTCGTCCACCCGGCACAGCACGGGCCCGGACCGCGCGGCGAGGCTCAGCAGCTCGCAGACCGCCGAGTACAGGACGAACGGGGCCGGGGCGTCGCCGCCGGACAGCGGGGCCAGCGCCGCCCGGAACGCCGGCGGCAGCTCCCCGGCCAGGTCCGACAGGGGCCGCAGCAGCCGGTGCAGCCCCGCGTACGGGACGTCCGCCTCGGCCGGGACGCCGATGGCCGTGAGCACCCGGAACCCCTCGGCGGCGGTCCGTTCGGCGGCGTCCAGCAGGGCCGTCTTGCCCATGCCCGCGTCGGCGACGACGGTCAGCGCTCCGCCGTGCCCGCCGCGCGCCCGGCCGAGGAGCCCTTCGGCGACCCGGAGCTCCCGGTCGCGTCCGTACAGCCGATCGTGTCCAGACAACACACCCATGGTGAGCAGAGGAGCACGCAGCGGCCGGACGGTCCAGAGCCCGGTTCTGTTTCAGGGCGGCCGCGCAACGGGACGGGCCCGCGATTGTGCACCGGCACAGTGCGGCGCGGGACCGGTGGTACCAGAGTACGCATGGTGGCACGATGAGGCCCCCTGCGTTGTGCCGGAGGTGGCGGGCGATGACGGCGAGCCGGTCGGGAACCACGGACCGCGCGGACGCAGCGGGCCGGGACGCCCTCCGCAGGGACCCCGCCCACCGGGAACCGGCGAACCGCGCCCCCGCCCGGCAGGACCCCGCGGGCCAGGACCGCGCCGGGCAGGACCGCGCCGGCCAGGACCGGGACCGGGAGCCGGGCCGCGCGGACGCGGACCGGGCGGTCCTGCGCAAGGCGGTGGCGCGGCTGACCGACCGGCTGCCCGACCTCGCCGACCGGCTCGCCGCCGAGATCCTGTCCGGCGACGACGGCGACCGCTCCGAGCAGCTGCGCGGCGACCTGTGGGAGGTCTGCCGGGTCGGCCTCGGGCACGGCTTCGAGGCGATCCTCGACCCCGGCCGGGGCCGCACCGACCTGGACTGGGCGCGCCGGCTCGGCCGGCGCCGCGCCCACCAGGGGCAGCCCCTCGACCAGCTGCTGCGCTCCTACCGGCTCGCCGGGCGGGTGTTCTGGGAGGCCGTCGTCGAGGTCGTCGGGCGGCACGACCCCGGCAACGTGCCGGCGCTCGTCCGGCAGGCGACCCGCACCTGGGACACCATCGACGAGCAGTCCGGCGCGGCCGCCGCGGCCTACCACCAGACCGAGCTGTCGCTGGCGCGGCGCAGCGAGGAGCGCGTCCAGGCGATCGTGGACGCGCTGCTGGACGGGCAGGGCGCGGACGGCGGGCTGCTCGCCACCGCCGCGTCCGTCCTCGGGCTGCCGGCGGCGGGCCGGTACGCGGTGGTGATGCTGGGCGCCGAGGGCGGGTTCGCGGGCGGCCTTGACGGCGAGCTCTCCGGCGAGTTCACGGGCGGCCGGGACCGGCGCCCCGGCGACATCGGCGGGATGCGGTTCATCTGGCGGCTGCGCGCCGACGCCCAGGTCGCGCTGGTCGCGCTCGGCACCGCGGAGCTCGACGACCTCGTCGGCGCCGTCCGCCCCTACGCCCGCTCCCACGCCGGCGTCAGCCCCGTCGTGCACAGCCTCGCCGAGCTGGGCGGGGCGCGGTGGCTGGCCGAGCTGGCGCTGCGGACCTGCCGCGGCCCCGGCTCCCAGATCGCGCGCCTCGACCGGCGCCTCCCCGACGCGCTGGTGCTGTCCCAGCCGCGGCTGGCCGGCCGGCTCGGCGACGTCGCGCTCGGCGGCCTCACCGGCGTGGACCCCGCGTTCCGGGACGTGCTGCTCGCGACCCTCACCGCCTGGCTGGACTGCGACGGCTCCGCCGCCCGCGCCGCCGACCGGCTGTTCTGCCACCGCAACACCGTGCTGAACCGGCTCCGCAAGATCGAGCAGCTCACCGGCCGGACCCTGGCGCACCCCCGCGACCTGGTGGAGATCGCGCTCGCCCTGAGCGCCGTCCGCCTCCACGGCCCCGCACAGCGCTGACCCGCGGCGAGCCGCCGTCGTGACGCGCCGGATGACGACGGCTCGCCGCGCCT
Organism: Spirillospora sp. NPDC000708; assembly: GCF_040299565.1. NCBI lineage: Bacteria > Bacillati > Actinomycetota > Actinomycetes > Streptosporangiales > Thermomonosporaceae > Spirillospora > Spirillospora sp. NPDC000708. The sequence continues at coordinate 69,584 of NZ_JBEPCJ010000044.1, read as the reverse complement.
CAGCGGACGACGGCGCGGAGCAGGCGGAAGTAGTCGAAGGGGCGGAGGGCGTCGGTGCGCCGCCACGCCTCCGGCGGGACGGCCCGCTCCAGGGTGAGGTTCTCGACGACGTCCAGGCCGTGCTCCCGGAGCAGCGCGTCGACCTCGTCCGGCGCGAACCGGGACCGGGACGGCTCGCCCGCGTCCCGCGTGACCTGTGCGGCGACCTCCGCGTAGGCGTCGCCCTCGGCGTCCCGCAGGCCGGGCGGCAGCGCGTAGTCCATGACGAGTTCGGTGCCGGGCGCGAGGCGGCCGATCTCCGCGAGCGTGCCCGCGACGGCGTCGCGGGTGAGGAAGTAGCTGACGCCGAGCCAGCTCACCAGCGCCGGGCGGGCGGTGTCCAACCCGGCGGCGGCCAGCTTCGGGACGGGTCCGTCCGGCTCCTCGAAATCGACCGGAACGAGCGCGGCGTTCCCCGGGACGGGAATCCCGGCGGCGTCCAGCAGGCCCTTCTTCCACTCCTGCGTCGCCGGATGGTCGGCCTCGAAGACGCGCATTCCCTCCGGCGCGCGGAACGCGTAGGTGTCGAGCCCCGCGCCGAGGACGGCGTACTGGTCGAAGGCGCCGGTCCGCGCCTCCGCGTAGCGGCTGCGGACGGTGGTGATCGCGCGGGTGCCCGCGAGGATGATGTGGTCGCCGCTGCCGCGGTGGTAGCCGATCATCTCGTCCGCGAGGCCGCCGAGCAGCCGCGCGACCAGCGGGTCCGCGAAGATGAGGGGCCGCTCGTCCACCAGCGGGTGCGCCGCGCGCGCCGCCGCGGCCGACAGCGCGGTCCTGCTGGGCCGTCCTTCTTCCATGGCCTGCCTTTCCTCTCCGGCTCCGCGGGCCCGGCCCGGTGACCTCCGGCATTCGTGAGCCGGGTTCCGCGGGCCCGCGTTCGAGAAAGGCAGCCTATTCGCCGATAACGCGATCATAGCAGCGCGAAATAAATTCCCCATATACCTCACATCAAGATCAGGCGGCATTCCATTCGATCCGTCCTCGGACGGGTTAACGCGGAGCTAACCCGGCGTTGTCATGCGGCTGATGCGGTGGCGGCTAACTTGGCGGTCGGACGAAGACCGAACTGCCTTAGGGGGAGGGCATGGGACTCACCGGAGGCGGGTTCATCGCACTGCTGTTCCTGGTGGTGGCGGTCCTGTTCGTGTTCACGGTGTGGTGGTGGCCGCGCGGCGCGCGCTCGGGGCCCGTCCCCGTCGCCGCCAGGATCGGACTGCTCGTCGGCACCCAGGGCGTCACGCTGCTCGCCGTGCTCGTCGCGGTCAACGCGCACTTCGAGTTCTACTCCGGCTGGGACGACCTGTTCGCCACCAATGCCGCGCCCGCCAAGATCAAGCACGTCATGGCGAAGGCCGGCGGCCCGGTGAAGCAGATCGACACCGCGACGATCAAAAGGATCGGCACCGCCGCCGCGAAACGCGATCCGGCCGTCTCCGGAGCGACCGAGGAATACCGCTTCCAGGGCCAGGCGACGGGCCTGAGCGCCGAGACCTACGTGCTGCTCCCGCCGCAGTACTACCAGCCCGCGTACGCGCGGACGCGCTTCCCCGTGGTCATCGTGCTGACCGGCTACCCGGGGCATCCGAGCGCGCTGCTGCACACGATGCGCTTCCCCGATCTCGTCCGGCAGGGCGAGCGGGCCGGGGTGCCGCCCGCGATCTACGTGCTGATGCGGCCGACGGAGGCGCCGCCCCGCGACACCGAGTGCGCGGACGTGCCCGGCGGGCCGCAGGTCGAGAGCTTCTTCGCCACCGACGTGCCGCTCGCGATGCAGGCCCACTACCGGGTCGCCGCCGGCCGCGCCGGGTGGGGCATCATGGGCGACTCCACCGGCGGGTTCTGCGCCACCAAGATCGCGATGAAGCACCCCGACCGGTACTCGGCGGCGGCGTCGCTGTCCGGCTACTTCTCCACGATCCAGGACCTCACCACCGGCAAGCTGTTCGACGGCAACAAGAACCTGCAGAACGAGAGCAACCTGCTGTGGCGCGAGAAGCACCTTCCCGCGCCGCCGATCTCGCTGCTCGTCGCGTCCTGCCGGGTGGGGGAGAAGACGTTCCCGGAGAACGAGCGGTTCCTCGCCGGGATCCGCCCGCCGATGCGGGCCGACAGCCTGTTCCTGCCGTCCGGCGGCCACAACTACCGCACGTTCCGCCGGATGGTCCCGGCCACGCTCCGCTGGTTCGGCGTCCACCTCAAGGCCGAGTGACCCCCGCCGGGCGGTCGGGGGCCGCCCGGCGGGCGCATCGGCCTGCCCGGTGGGGCGTCGCGGTCAGGCGCCCTCGTCGGCGACCGGTTCGGACGCCGGCAGCAGCAGCGTGAAGATCGGCGGGGACGGGCGGCGCAGCACCAGTCGGCCGCCCTCCGCCTCCGCCAGCGCGCGCGCCAGCGCCAGCCCGATCCCGTGCCCGCCGTCCCGCCCGCCGTCCCCCTCGCCGCCGGAGTGCCGGCGCGCGAAAATGTCCTCGGCCTCGGTGACGCCCGGCCCCTCGTCCGACACGTCGATCGCCAGGCCGCCGCCGATGTCGCTCGCCTCCACCGTCACCCGACCCGCGCCGTGCACCTGCGCGTTGTCCAGCAGCACCCCGAGGATCTGCCGCACCGCCGACGCCGACGCGTGCACCTCCGGCAGCGGTCCCCGCGCCGCCACCTCCAGCGGCCGCCCGTCCGACGGCCGCCGCCGCAGCTCCTCCAGCACCCCCGCGACGTCCAGCCGCTCCCGGTTCGGCCCCGCGTCCCGCGCCAGGCTCAGCAGGTCGTCGATGATGTCGCGCAGGTGCTCCCCGCGCCGCACCGCCGTCCGCACCGCCGCCGCCAGGTCCGCGCCCGGCCGCTCCAGCGCCGACTCCAGCCCGAGCAGCAGCCCCGTCAGCGGCGTCCGCAGCTGGTGCGACACGTCCGCGCTGAACGCCCGCTCCCGGTCCAGCATCGACCCGAGCCGCCGCGCCGTCACCTCCAGCGCCCGGCCCGCCTCGTCCGCCTCCAGCACCCCCGACGACTGCGCCCGGACGGTGAAGTCGCCGTCCCCGAGCGCCTGCGCCGCCAGCGTCAGCCGCTCCAGCGGCCGCGCCAGCCGCCGCGACTGGTACCGCGCCACGAACGCCGCCAACCCGATGATCAGCAGCGCGAGCGCCGCCATCACCCACCACGCCCGCTCGATCCGCCGCGCGACGACCCGCTCCGGCATGCTCACCCGCGCCGTCGACGTCACCCCCTCGTCCGAGGGGATCGGCGCCGTCACCACCAGCCGGCCGTGCTCGTCGCGCTGGTGCAGCCGCCCGTCGCTCGCCTGCGCCGCCGCCCGCGAGTACGGCGGGCCCTCCCCGGTCAGCCGGCGGCCGTCGACACCGTAGATCCCGACCCGCAGCCGCTCGTTCAGCCCCTCCGGCAGCCGGATCGGACGCGGATGCCGCGCCTCGTCGTCCGGCGCCGTCGCCGCGACCCGCGTCGCGTCCCGCTCCAGCTTCGTCTGCGCCTCGCTGCGGTACAGCCGCTGCACCGCCACCGCCAGCGGGACGATCAGCAGCAGCACCGCCACCGCGGTGATCCCCGCGATGGTGACCAGCAGCCTGCGCCGCAGCGGCGCCGTCCTCGGAACCGCGTCCACACTCGCCTCCCGCCCGGAGGATAACCGCGGCCCGGGCGTGCCGTACCCGCCCCGCGCCCGCGTCCCCGCAAGGTAAGCGACGCCCTAACCCACCGCACAGCCGCCGATGACGCGCTCCGGACTAGGTTGCGTCCAGACGCCGGCGTCGAGAGGGGGAGGCACGATCATGCGCAGGCTGCTCATCGGCGTACTGATCGTCACGGCGCTGGCCGGTGTCGGGCTCGGCCACGCGGTCCGCGTCCACCGGGACTGCGCGGACGGGCCCGGCTCGCGGCTCGGCAAGGTCGTCGACATCGTCACCGACGTCGTCACCTCCACCACCCGCGGCTCCTTCTGCCCGTCCCGGCGTCCCGGCGCCCGGACGGCCGGCATCCCGGCCCGCACGTGACCGCCCCCGTCCGTAACATCGGGACCATGGCCGGACCCTACGTGCTCGTCGTGGAGGACGACGAGGCCATCGGCAGCGAGCTCGCCGAGGCCCTCGCCGCGCACGGCTACGAGGCCGACTGGGCCGCGACCGGCGGCGACGCCCTCGACAGCGCGGCCCGCCGCGCCCCCGACCTCATCCTGCTGGACCTCGGACTCCCCGACATCGAGGGCGTCACCCTCTGCCGGCGGCTCCGCACCGTGCTGCGCGACGCGGTGATCGTCGTCCTCACCGCCCGCACCCAGGAGTTCGAGGTCGTCGTCGCGCTCGACGCCGGCGCCGACGACTACCTGACCAAGCCGTTCCGGCTCACCGAGCTGATGGCCCGGCTCCGCGCCCACCTGCGCCGCAGCAGCGCCGGACGGTCCGACGAGCGGTTCGTCACCGCCGGCCGCCTCACCCTCGACCTCGCCGCCCGCCGCGCCAGCTACGCCGGCACCGACATCGCGCTGCGCCCGAAGGAGTTCGACCTGCTCGCCCGGCTGGTGCAGTCCGCAGGCGAGGTCGTCACCCGCGAGGACCTCATCGACCAGGTCTGGGACACCAACTGGTTCGGCCCCACCAAGACCCTCGACGTGCACATCTCCGCCCTGCGCCGCAAGCTCGCCCAGCAGGGCGCCGACCCCGGCAGCATCACCACCCTCCGGGGCCGCGGCTACCGCTACGAGCGCGACTGACGGCCGCCAGCGCCCTGCCAGCGATCTGCCAGCACCCCCGCCCACCCTGAGGCGCATGATCCTCATCGCCGGAGCCGGCCCGACCGGCCTCACCCTCGCAATCGACCTCGCCCGCCGCGGCGTCCCGCACCGCCTCGTCGACCCCCGCCGGCCGGCCGGCTCGCGCGGCAAGGGCCTCCAGCCCCGCACCCTGGAGGTCCTCGACGACCTCGGCGTGATCGACGCCGTCCGCGCGGCCGGGGCGCCCTATCCGCCGCTGCGCGCCTACTCCGGCGCCGACGTCGTCTGGGAGGGCCGCATGCACGAGCCCGCCGAGCCGACGCCCGACGTGCCGTACCCGAACGTCCTGATGGTGCCGCAGTGGCGGACCGAGCGGATCCTCCGCGACCGCCTCACCGCCCTCGGCGGACGCGTCGACACCGTCGGCCTCGCCGGCTTCACCCAGGACGGCGACGGCGTCACCGCCGCCCTCACCGACGGCACCACCGTCCGCGCCGCCTACCTCGTCGGCGCCGACGGCGGCCGCAGCACCGTCCGCAAGGCGCTCGGCGTCCCCTTCCTCGGCGAGACCCGCGACGAGGAGCGGATGCTCATCGGCGACGTCCGGACCCCCGACCTCGACCGCGACCACTGGCACATGTGGGCCGACCTGGAGACCCGCACCCCCGGCGTGGGCCTGTGCCCGCTGCCCGGCACGTCCGACTTCCAGTTCACCTCCGTCCTCGCCCCCGGCGAGGACCCCGACCTCACCCTCGCCACCTACCAGCGGCACCTCGCCGACGGCAGCGGCCGCGACGACATCCGCCTCACCGGCCTCGGCTGGGCGTCGGTCTACCGCGTCAACATCCGCATGGCCGAACGGTTCCGCGCCGGTCGCGTCTTCCTCGCCGGCGACGCCGCTCACGTCCACTCGCCCGCCGGCGGCCAGGGCCTCAACACCGGCGTCCAGGACGCCTACAACCTCGGCTGGAAGCTCGCCGCCGCCCTGTCCGGCGCGTCCCCGTCCCTCCTCGACACCTACGAGGAGGAGCGCCTGCCCGTCGCCGCCGGCGTCCTCGGCATCAGCACCGCCCTCTACCGGAAGGCCGCCGAAGGCCAGGCCGACGCCCACAAGCGCGGCGAGGAGACCCAGCAGCTCCTCCTCGCCTACCCGGACAGCCCGCTCTCGTCCGGCCCCCGCGGCGGCACCCGCGCCCCCAACGCGTCCCTCGCGGACGGCACCACCCTCTTCGACGCCTTCCGCGGCCCCCACTTCACCCTGCTGGCGTTCAACACCCCCGCCCCCGCCTGCGGCCCCGCCGTCCGCACCGTCCCGATCACCGCGAACCCCGAAGCGGAGGCCGCCTACGGCGTCACCGCCCCGACCCTCGTCCTCGTCCGCCCCGACGGCTACCGAGCCCACACCGGCGACGCCGCCTCCACCCGCACCTACCTGACCCGCCTCAACCTCCCCTAAAGAACCCGGTCGCGATCTGCACCCTAGGCAGAGGTGGGTGGACGAGACCGTCGGCGACCGCGAAGCCAGACCAGGACACCGCCGACCACGAGGACGGCGAGCCCTGCGATCGCGGCTTGAACCACAGTGGACGGCCCGCCGCCCGATCGGTCCGACCCGGCGGCGGGACCCGGTGACACGGCACCTGCCTGCTGCACGGCATGCTGCGATCGGTCGAACCTGTCGTAGACGGGGTTGGGGGCATTGGCCGGGACCGGGTACTTCACCAGATCCATGGCGCGGGCGATGCGGATGACGCCGTAGCCAGTTGCTTTGTCGGGGACGGGCTTGGCGGTCGGAAGAGCCGTGGCGATGAGCCGCTGAACGACGGTGCGCCCCGACATGATCGGATTGCGAGCCCGCACCAACGCCACCGCCCCCGAAACCAGCGCCGCAGCTCCGCTCGTCCCCTCCGCGCCGCTGTAGATCCTGTCGTCTCTTCCGACGAACACCGATCCGCTTGCGGGCGCTGCGACGGCGACATAGGGCTGGCGCTGTGTCTTTTCCCACGGGCGCAGATCCGAGTTGATGCCGCCCACGGCGACGACTCCCGGGCAGGATCCGGGAGCCTCCGGGGAGTTGATGGTCTTTCCGTCGTTCCCGGAACTGGAAACGAGAACGGCATCATGTGCGAGCGCGTAGGCCACAGTGTCGAGAAGCTTCTTGGGGCATTGATGGGGAATCTCGGCCGAGCCACCGCCGAAGGACAGGTTGATCACCTTGGCGCCCTTGTCGACGGCGAAACGGATCCCGTTGGCGACGGCGTCCGTGGGGTTCATGTCGGATGTCCAGACGTCATCGACCATGACGCTCACGGGGAGGATCTTCGCCTCCGGCGCGATGCCCACGTAGCCGCTGCTCCCGCCGCCCTGACCCGCGATCATGACGGCCATCGAGGTGCCGTGGCCGTCCAGCTTCGTGTCCAGGTCCTCACGGCCGTCGGTCTTGCCGCCTGCGGTGTCCGCGCCCTTGAGGACGGCGCCGGAGAGTTCCGGGACGCGTGCGTCCACTCCCGTGTCGAGAAGGGCCACCGTGATGCCGGCGCCCTTCGACAGCGGCCAGACGGAGTTCTGGACGTCCCAGGAGGAGACCCACCACTCGTCCTTGCGCGGCCGGAGATCCGCCGAGGCAGGCGACGCCGTGGCAATGACCAAAGCCACCGCCGAAGCCGCGGCTATGACCCGGCGGAAACCCGTCATGCGAGCCTGCTTGGCGGTCCACCGCCGTTTCATCCCACTGGTCGACCGTGACGAGTTCGGCGCCAGAGAAGGACCAGGCCGCCGATGATGAGTGCTGCCACACCAGCGATGGCGGCGTAGACGGCAGGGGAGATTCCGTCGCCTGAACGATCGGCATGGGTGGTCTGGGCCGCGGGGGCCGCCGTCGCGTTGTGCGCCGACCCCTGCAACTGGTCGAACCTGTCGTACACGGGATTGGGCGCGTCGGCAGGGACCGGATACTTGGCGGGATCCATGGCGCGGGCGATGCGGATGGCGCCGTAGCCGGTCGCCTCGTCCGGGACGGGCTTGTTGATCGGCAGCGCAGTGGCAAGAAGCCGCTGGACGACGGTGCGCCCGGACATGCGGGGGTTACGAGCCCGAACCAACGCCACCGCCCCTGAAACCAGCGCCGCAGAAGCACTGGTTCCCGCCGCGCCGTGGTAGACCTTGTCGCCTCTTCCAACGAACACCGATCCGCTCGCAGGGGCCGCGAGGGCGACGTAGGGCTGGCGTTGGGTCTTCTCCCAGGGGCGAAGATCGGACTCGATGCCGCCGACGGCGAGGACTCCTGGACAAGAACCGGGAGCCTCCGGGGAATTGATCGTTGTGCCGCTGTTGCCTGCGCTGGCAACGATAACGACGTCCTTCTTTATCGCGTATCCGATGATGTCCAGGAGCTTGTCCGGACATTGGTGGGGGATGCCGTCTGCTCCAGCTCCGATGGACAGATTGATCACCTTGGCACCCTTGTCCACGGCGAACCGAATTCCGTTGGTGAGGGCCGCGGTGATGCCCACGGGGGAGCCCGGCACGTCCCCGGTCGCCACATGGACGGGGAGAATTCGGGCCTCCGGGGCGATCCCGACGTAGCCGCTGTTCCCGCCGCCCCGGCCGGCGATCATGACGGCCAGTGAGGTCCCATGACCGTCTTTGAAGATGTCCATGTCCTTACGGCCGTCGGTCTTGCCGCCGGCCGTGTCCGTCCCTTCGAGGACGACACCGGAGAGTTCTGGAATTCTTGCGTCCACTCCACTGTCGAGAAGGGCCACCGTGACACCGAAACCCTTCGACAGCGGCCAGACGGATTTCTGGACGTCCCAGGCGGAGAACCACCATTCATCCTCGCGAGGTTGCAGGTCCGCGGCTGCCGGCGAGGCGGTGGCGGCGACCAGGCTCGTCGCCGCCACCGCGGCCGCGACGCGGCGAGAAGTCTTCACGAGGACTGCCCAATGCCCAGGTGCCGGTATGACGGTCGATCGCTTTGCACGGTGATCAGGTCCCTTCCGCCGGCCGTTTGCCGGCGGCTCCCAGAACGCTCGGTGAGACCTCGGTGTCGTCTTCCCACAGATCCGGAGACTCGCCCGCCCATGCCTGGCGATCGCGCTCTCGATTCCGCTGCGCTGATCCGCCCGCACCGGTCATCGGTCCCATGGCCGCGGATCCGGAGCGTGCCGTGGCGGATTCCTGCAGGGTCTCCGCTTGTGCGGCTGTGGCGGGGGTGATCGTGCCCCGGCCGATCACGCCGTTTCGGAAGCGTCCGTTTCCGAGGGCGCCGTTTGCGCTCGGCCCGCCAATGGGCGGCTCTTCGCCAACGCCGAGGCCTCGAGGGACGCCGATCGTGCCGCCGGCGGGGAGGCCGGTGCCTCCGCGCAGCGGGGCCAGGCCGGTCCCACCGGGCATGCCGGGGTACATGGTTCCCGCCCCCGGCCGCTGTGATCCGGCACTTGGCGCGAGCGGCGATGTGGACGGAGAGGCGGAGTCTGCCGGGAGTCCAGGTCCATTGCCGTTCGGGTCGCCCGTCCCGGGAGGGTGAACGCCTGACAGGTCTGTACCGGGGCTCGCGGGATTGCCGGCTCCTGGCGAACCCGGCATCGAGCCGGGCTGTGCTCCGGGATGGGCCTGACCCGGTGGAGTTCCGTGGTCGGTCGGGTTCCCGGGGACGCCGAGTCCCGGTGCGGGGGATACGGCTCCGGGAGAACCGGATCCGGCCGGGCCATTGGAAGAGGATCCGGGCGAGATCTCGTGAAGGCCTCCCGCGCCGCCGGCTCCGGATCCTTCCGAGCCGCCGCTTCCCGGACTTCCGGAGCCGCCGGAACCTCCGGCGGGCGGCGTGCTGATCGGTGCCCCGTGGTCGTCCCGCCACATATCGAGCGGTGTGGAGATGCTCGGGGGGATGGCGGTCCAGGTCTCGGTGATGCGTTCGTTCGCGCCTTGCATCCAGGAACGCGCCTCGGCGTCGTCCTTCGGCTGCGGCATGTTGTTCTTGTACCAGGCCAGGTATTCGGAGCCGTGGCGTTCGACGGCCGTGCCGAAGTCTCTGGACGCGGCGCCGATCGTATGGCTCGACGCCCACAGGTTTCGCATCTGTTCTTGAGCGGCGGCGGCGTCCGTGCCGTTCCAGGCGTCGTTCAGATCCTGGCCGATCTGGGCGAGCTTCGGCGTGAGCTTCTCGTAGGCCGCCGCAAAGCGGAGGTAGGCCTCACCGGCCTCCGTAACGGCACCGGGATCACTGGACTTCAGGTGGTGAAGGATGCTCGCTCGGTCGTACCGGCCCGGTGATCCGGTCGGAGCCCCGTCACGCATGAAGTACGTGTACTCGTTCGTCACTTCGACCTCCGTTATCTCAGCGACCCCGGGCCTGGACGTGGCGAGTCCGTGGTGCGGGGAGCGGTGGGATCGGGGGTGTTCTCGAGCTGTGCTCTGACGGCGGCGACGCGTCGTTCGAGTTCGGCCTCGACGTCGTCGTAGACCTGCGCGGTTCGGCGGAGCATCTTGATGGTGTTCAGTGCCTCGGAGAGGAATACGCTGTGCTGGTCGGCCAGCACAGCGCGGCCTTTCACGATGCTGGGGATGAGGTTCTGGGCCGCGTCCCAGGTGCCGTAGGCGGCTTCTGGGGTGCTGCTGGCCTGGTGGAGGTCCTTGGTGGCGTCGAGGAGGTCTTCCAGGTCGGATTCGAGGCGTTTGGCGATGGCTCGGAGGCGGGCGCGGTCGACGCGGAGTCGGCCGGTCTGGTTGAGGCCCGGCCAGTTGCCGTAGGCCCCGGGCGGTACCGACCTCGGATCGACAGGCGGCATTGCGGTGTCCCCTCCAGCTCCCGTCATGCTGGTCCCTCGCGCCGTCGACTCTGTCATACGGCTTGACCAGGCGTCAGGGATGGTGCAATTCGGAGGGGCGGTGTGATCCCATTCGGGCGGCCGGATCTTGGAGACGTCAGGGTTTGGCGGCGAGGCGGAGGCCGAGGCCGATGAAGAGGGAGCCGGTCGCGACGTCGAGGCGGCGGAGGGCGGTCCGGCGGCGGCGGAGCCATTCGCCTATGCGGCCGGCGAGGACGCCGACCGTGCCGTCCACGAGGAATTCGAGGGCGATCAGAATGGCGCCGAGGCAGGTGAACTGGAGCCAGACCCGGCCCAGTTCCGGGTCGATGAACTGGGGGAGGAACGCGATGGTGAAGGTGACCATCTTGGGGTTCAGCAGGTTGGTCACCAGGCCGTTGAGGTAGGCGCGGCGGTTCGAGGGCGCGGCGGCGGGGGCGTCGTCCTGGTCGTTGCGGTGGCGGATGGTCTGCACGCCGAGGAAGACGAGGTAGGCGGCGCCGACGAGGCGGACGGTCGTGAACGCGATCGGGACGGCGGCGAAGAGGGCGGTCAGTCCCGCGGCGGCGACGGCGACGTGGACGGCCTCGCTGGTCGCGACGCCGGCGGTGGCGAGCAGGCCGGCGCGGGGGCCGCCGCGCATGCCGCAGCCGAGGATGAAGAGCATGTCCGGGCCGGGCACGAGCATCGCGATGATCGAGGTCAGCAGGAACGCGGCGAGCAGGTGCTGGTCGATCGGCATGACAGGATCGTGCCACGCCGGTCGTGCGGGGCGCGGCGGCGCCCTCGTCAATAGGATCGGTGCGCACTCGTCCCCGTCGGAACGGATCAGGCCCGCACATGACAGATGGCAACCCGGCGAGCCCGGCTACGGAGGCCGTCCGCGAGTTGCGGGCCGGGTTCGGGATCGACGCGCGGCGTATCGACCGGATCGGGCTGCTGCTCGCCGACGGCGGGTTCCACACGGTCGAGGAGGCCGTGTCGCGGACGGGCACGTCGCGGCGGACGGTGGAGGCGGTGTTCCGGGCGCTCGAGCCGCACCTGGAGGCCGAGGGGGACGGGCGGCGGATCGCGGAGCGGTACGTCGGCGAGTACCGCGAGCTGTTCGGCGAGCCGGTGGACGTCCCGGATCCGTGGGCGGAGCGGGTCCGCCGCGATCCCGCGTCCCTCGCGGAGATGGACGCGCTGGTCGGCGCGGCGCCGCCTCCCGTGCAGGCGCTGGACCATGTGCCGGCGACCGCGGAGACCGTGTTGAAGCGGGCCCGGTTCATGCTGGACGGCTTCGACCTGCGCGGCGCGCACGTGCTGTGCGTCGGCGACCATGATCTGACCTCGCTCGGCCTGTTCGCCGCGGGCGGCGCTGAGGGCCTGCGGGTGAGCGTGGCGGACATCGACGAGCGGCTGCTGGCGTTCATCGACGGCGAGGCGTCGCGGCGCGGCTGGGACGTCCGCTGCTACGCCGCCGACCTGCGGCTCGGTCTTCCGGTGTCGCTGCGGGAGTCGTCCCAGCTCGTCTTCACCGATCCGCCGTACACGCCCGAGGGCGTGGGGTTGTTCGTCGCGCGGGGCCTGGAGGGGCTGGGGGACCAGCGCAACGGGCGGGTGCTGGTCGCGTACGGATACGGCGAGCAGCAGCCGGCGCTCGGGCTGGCCGTGCAGAAGGCGCTGAACCCGCTGCATCTGGCGTACGAGGCGATGCTGCCGGGCTTCAACCGGTATGTGGGGGCGCAGGCGATCGGCAGCACGGCCGCCCTGTACGTGCTGCGTCCCACGAAGCGGACCGCCGGGGCCGTCCGCGCCGCCGCCGAGGATCCGCGCGCCGCGATGTACACGCACGGCGCCCAGTCGGTGGAGGCGGGCACCGGTGCCCTGGACGACGCGGCGGCCGCGCGCGTCGTCGAGCTCGCCTCGGCCGAGGACCCGCTGCTGGTCGGGGACGGGTGGCCCGCGAAGGCCGCCGGGCGCCGCGTCCCGCTGCGCGAGTTCATGGCGGCTCCGCTGCCGCGCGGGCTCCAGGGCCACGGCACGGTGCTGGTCAACCTGTATCCGGGGTTCGGGGCGTCGGCGGTCCGGGCGCTGCTGGCCGCCAACGCGCCGCGCGTCGGGCTCGTCTGCCGCAACGACCTGCCGTTCCTGCGGGACGCGGAGGGGCAGCGCGAGTTCCGGCGGCTGGTCGGCCCCGGGTACCGGGTCGAGCGCATGCTGCGCGGTATCCCGTCGTCCGGCATGGCGCTCGTCCTGGCCGAGCGGAACGACCGTCCGGCGGACGCCGCCGAGCGGGTCCTCGCCTACATTCACGCGCGCGCGCACGGCAAGGTCGGCAACGGCTGGCGCGAGGGCCTCATCGCGCTCCGGAAGGCGGACGGGCGGACGCTCACGAAGGCCGAGAGCCGCCGGGCCATCGAGTCGGTCGCCGACCGTCCGGCCCTGCTGGAGCGGTCGCTGATCGATCTCCCGGCGCACCTGCTCGCCGTCCTGGAGGCGCAGGTCCGCCGCTCCGTCGAGGCCCTCCCGGACTGACCGGCGCGCCGGCTCACGCGCGCGTGCGCGTCGTGCCGCCGTTGACGTGCAGGATCTGGCCGACGAGCGCGGGCAGCCGGTCGTCGGCCAGGAACGCGATCGCCGCGGCGATCTCCTCCGGGGCGGCGATCCGGCCGAGCGGCACCCGCGCCGCGTACCGGGCCCGGATCTCCTCGCACGTGACGCCTGCGGCCGCCGCGTCCACCTCCATCAGCCCGGTGCCGATGATGCTGGGCGCGATCGCGTTGACGGCGATGCCGAGCGGGGCGAGCTCGCGGCCGAGCGACTTGGCGAGCGCGATGATGCCCGCCTTGGCCGCCGAGTGCGCGGTCGCGTCGGGCCGTCCGGTCACGCCCCATTCGGAGGAGACGAGGACCATCCGGCCGCCGCCGCGCTCCACCATCCCGGGCAGGACGGCCTGCGCGCACGCGAACGTCCCGCCGAGGCTGACGTCCACGACCCGCCACCAGTCGTCGAGGTCGTGCTCGGCGAACGGGGCGAGGGTGGTGTGCGCGGCGTTCGCGACGAGGATCCCGATGTGGTCGCCGGTGCGGCGCTCGATGTGCTCGACCATGTCGCGGACGGCGTCGGGGTCGGACACGTCGGCGGGCGCGGCGACGCCGTCCAGCTCGGCGGCGAGCTCGCCGACGGGACGGTCCGGGCGGTCGTTCAGCGCGACGTGGTGCCCCTGCGCCGCCAGCCGCCGCGCGACGGCGGCGCCGAGGCCGCCGCCGGCGCCGGTGACCAGCGCGAGGGCCATCAGATCACCGCCCCGGCGTTGGGGGACAGGATCTCGCCGGCGCAGAACGTCCCGTCCTCCACCAGGTACGCCGCGGCGAGCGCGATCTCCTCCGCGGATGCCAGCCGGCCCGTCGGCAGGGCCTGGACGAAGGCGGGGCGGCGCCATGGCGAGTCGGGCGGCAGCAGCGGCGTGTCGGTCGGGCCCGGCGCGACCGCGTTCACCCGCACCCCGGACGGCGCGAGCTCCGCCGCCAGCGACCGGACCAGCCCGATCACCGCGCCCTTCGCCGCCGCGTAGTGCGCCTCCGCGTCGCCGCCGCCCAGCGCGAGGCCCGCCGCGACGCCGACGACGGCGCCGTGCCCGCGCTCGACCATCCCGGGCGTCACCGCCCGGCACACGTTCACCAGCCCGCCCAGATGGACGCGGAGCATGCGGGTCCAGTCCGCCCAGGCGATGTCGGACACCGGGACGATCGCGTAGTGCCCCGCCGCGCACAGCGCCGCCTCGATCGGGCCCATCTCCCGCTCGATCCGGCGGACGACCGCGGTGACCTGGTCGGGGTCGGCGACGTCCACCCCGGCCGTGTAGGCGGCGTCGGGGGCCGGGCCCAGGTCGAGCGCGGCCGTCGTCCAGCCGCGTCCCGCCAGCTCGCGCACCATCGCGCCGCCGATCCCGCCGGCCGCCCCGGTCACGAGCGCGACTCGCTCACGCATGCGCACTCCCCATCTCCTGAGCACCCAGGCAAACCCGGCATTAGCCCAGGTGGCAAGGGTCATGGCCGATTCTTGGCCAAATGCACTGCCGGACGCGGGGCTTGCCGTGACCTTCGCCGGAAGGTGGCGCCCGGCCCGTTCGCCCCGCCGGGGCGGGGTGAGAAGGTGACGGTGTGACCAGCGATCCCGCGATGCCGCGCCTCACCGTCCGGCACCTCCTGGAGGTCCCGCGCTTCCGGCTGCGGCTGGTCGCCGGGTCCGCCGGGCTGGACCGGCCGATCCGCTCCGCGCACTCGACCGAGCTGCTCGATCCCGCCCCCTACCTGCGGGGACACGAGGTCGTCCTGACGGTCGGGGCGGCCCTGCGGGACGCGGACGCGTGCGCCGCGTTCGCCACGTCGGTGAAGGCCGGCCGCGCCGGCGCGATCGCCTACGGGGTCGGCGACGTCACCGAGGCCGTCCCGGACGCGCTCCGCCGGCACTGCGAGCGGCTCGGGCTGCCGCTGGTCGAGGTCCCGGACGGGGTCCCGTTCCTCGGCTTCTCCGAGTGGTTCGCCGAGCGGCTCGCGTCCACCCGCGAGGAGTGGGACGAGCGGGAGGAGATCGGCCGGCTGCTGTACGAGATCCAGCACGGGCTGGCGTCGCCGGAGACGCTGTGTGCGCGGGTCGAGGAGGCGGGGCTCGACCCGGCCCTGCTGGTCGCGGTCGCGATGCCGGCCGCGGACGCGCCCGAGGCGTCCGGCGCGCCCGGCGTCCTCGGCCTGGACGACGACGTCGCGCTCATGATCACGGGGGACGAGTACGCCGGGACGGACGTGGCCGGCATCGGCACCCCCGGCCCCCTGCGGGATCTGCCGCGGTCGCTGGCGGAGGCGCGGGCCGCGCTGGACGCGGCGCGCCGCACCGGCGGCGTCGTGCACGCCTCCGGCCTCGCCACGTTCCGGGCGCTGCTCGGACGGCTGGACCCGGAGCAGATCGCCCCGTTCGCCGACCAGATCGCCCGTCCGCTCGCCGACTACGACAAGGCGCACGGCGGGCGGCTCGTCGAGACGCTGCGCGCGTTCCTCGACCGGGGCGGCGCGGTCGGCGCGACGGCGCGCGCGCTGTCCCTGCATCCCAGCACGCTGCGCCACCGGCTGTCCCGGATCCAGGCGCTGACGGGCCGCGACCCGCTCGACTTCGAGGACCGCGCCGCCCTGGCGATCGCCATCTGGACGTCGCGCTGACGCCCCGTCCCGGCTCAGGCGCCCGCGCCCGGCTGCGGCCCTCGCGCCTGGCGCCCTCGGAGCTTCACGACCCCAGAGCCAGGCGCGCTTCGTTCCCGGCCGCTTCGTCCTCCGGCAGGGCCCACTGCTCCAGGACGGAGCGGCGCGCGGCGTTCCGCGCCTCGACCGGCAGGCGCGCCACCGCGCCGGCCAGCTCCAGGGCCTGCTCCAGCGCCCGGCCGGGCTCGGCCAGCCGGTCGACGAGGCCGTAGGCGAGGGCCTCGTCGGCGGGGACGCGCCGCGCGGTCAGGAGGATGTCGAGCGCCCGGCCCTGGCCGACGAGGCGGGGGAGGCGCACGGTCGCCCCGTCCAGGCACGGCAGGCCGCGGGCCAGGTTGAGGGTGCCGAACTCGGCGGTCGTGGACGCGACCCGCAGGTCGGCCCAGAGGGCGAGCTCGAAGCCGCCGCCGAAGCAGTAGCCCTCGATGGCGGCGATCACGGGCTTGGCCGGGGGCGTGCGGGTGACGCGCATGGGCGGCGGGCCGTCCGGGGTGGGGACGGGGAAGTCGCCCGCCGCCATGGCCTTGAGGTCGTTGCCCGCGCAGAAGGCGCCGCCGGCGCCGGTGAGGACGATGGCGCGGACCTCCTCGTCGCGTTCGGCGCCGCCGACGGCCTCCGCGAGCGCCTCGGCCATGGGGCCGTCGACGGCGTTGCGGCGGTCGGGGCGGTCGAGGGTGATGAGGTGGATGTCGCCGTGGCGCGCGGTGCGGATCATGCCGAGCGATACTAGATAGATCGATCTAGCGAGAGCAAGGGCTAGGCTGCCGGCATGGGTTCCGACACGCGGGCGCGGCTGCTGGAGGCGGCGGCGCGACTGTTCCGCGAGCAGGGGTACGCGGCGACCGGGCTGAAGCAGGTCACCGCGGAGGCGGAGGCGCCCTGGGGCTCGCTCTACCACTTCTTCCCCGGCGGGAAGGAGCAGCTCGGCATCGAGACCGTCGGCCATTCGGGCGCGCGCTACCTGCGGCTCTTCGAGCTCGTCTACGAGCGGGCCGAGGGAGGCGCGGACGAGGCCGTCCGCGACATGTTCCGGCTCAGCGCCGAAGCCCTGGAGACCTCCGGATGGGCCGACGGCTGCCCGATCGCCACCGTCGCGCTGGAGGCGGCCACCACCAGCGAGCCGCTGCGCCACGCCTGCGCGGACGTGTTCGCCGGCTGGCGCGCCGCGACGGCGCGGCGCTTCGCGTCCGAGGGCATCGAACCCGCGGACGACCTGGCGACCTACGTCTTCGCCGCGTTCGAGGGAGCCCTCGTCCTGAGCCGCACCGGCCACGACACCGCCCCGTTGCGGGTGACCGCCGGCATCGTCGCCGAGACGATCCGCCGGCACGGCCCGCGAAGCGGGAACGCGTCAGGCGTGTAGGCGGGGGAGCAGGCGGTCCAGGCGGCGCGGGATCCACCAGTTCGATCCGCCCATCAGGAACATGAGCGAGGGCACCAGCACGAGCCGGATGACGGTCGCGTCGAGGACGACGCTGAAGGCCAGGCCGAGCGCCAGCATCTTCACCACGACGGTGGGCGACGCGGTGAACGACAGGAACACCGCCGTCATGATGAGCGCCGCGCTGGAGATGACTCGTCCGGTGACGGCCAGCCCGCCGGCCACGGCACGGGTGTTGTCCCGGGTCTCGCGCCACCCGGCCGCCATCCGCGACAGCAGGAAGATCTCGTAGTCCATCGACAGGCCGAAGACGATCGCGAACATCATCATCGGCACGTAGGACTCGATCGGGACCCCCTTGGGAAGGCCCAGCACCGCGTCCCCCCATCCCCACTGGAAGACCGCGACGAGCGCGCCCCACGACGCGGCCGTGGTGAGCAGGTTCAGCGCGACGGCCTTGAGCGGGATCACCAGGCTGCGGAAGACGGCCATCAGCAGCAGGTACGCCAGGACCAGCACGATCCCGATGATGATCGGCAGGCGCCGCGCGACGGTGTCGCGGAAGTCGAGCTGCGCGGCCGTGCTGCCGGTGAGGTAGGCCCTCGCGCCGGTGTCGCGCAGGGCGCCGGGCAGCGTCCGGTCGGTCAGCGTGCGGAACAGGTCGGACGTCGCCGAGGTCTGAGGCCCGGTGGTGGGTGTGACGGTGGAGACGAGGAGCGCGCCGTCCGGGCTCGGCTGCGGCTGGGTGGCGCCGGCGACCCCGTGCGTCCCCTGGAGCGCGCGCGAGAGATCGGCGCTGATCTGGCTCGCCGGGACGGTCGCGTGCCGGACGTCCGCGACGACGGTGAACGGGCCGTTCGCGCCCGGCCCGAACCCCGGCCCGCCGGCGCCGGCGATCCAGTCGTAGGCGTGGCGGGTGGCGCTACCGGACGGGTCGGCGCCCGCGTCGACATGCCCGAGCCGCATGGAGAACACCGGCACCGCGCACACGACGGGCAGCGCGAGACCGGCGACGAGGAACGTCCACGGGCGATGCTCGATCATCGCGGCGTACCGGCGCCAGGCGTCGTGGCCGCTGGAGGACTCCGCGACGGGGGCGCGGACCGAGAGCCGGTCGATGTGCCGGCCCGCCGGCCCGAGCGCGGCCGGGACGAGGGTCATCGCCGCGGCGGCGCTGATCAGGACGGCCATCGTCGCGGCCAGGCCGAGCTTCCCGATGAACGACAGGCCGCTGGCGTAGAGGCTGAGCAGCGCCACGGCGACGGTGAGCGCCGCGACCGCGACGGCGTGGCCGCTGGAGCCCGCGGTCCGTCCGGCGGCCTCGACCGGCGGGCGGCCGTCGATGAGGTCCTGGCGGAACCGGGTGGTCAGGAACAGCGCGTAGTCGATGCCGACGCCTAGCCCGAGCATGGTCGCGAGGGTCGGCGCGGCGGTCGCGAAGGTGATGACGCCCGCGAGGATGCCGACCACACCCGTCCCCACGGCCACCGCGATCAGGGCGGTGACCAGCGGTGTCACGGCCGCGCCGACGCTGGCGAACGCGAGGAGCAGGATGACCAGCGCGGCGCCGATGCCGACGAGCTCGCTCGCGAGGTCGTTCGCGGGCGGCCGGACGATCTGGGTGAAGTCCCCGCCGTACCCGACCCCGACACCCGCGTCCCGTGCCGGGGCGGTCGCGTCGTCGAGGTGCCTCGTGTACCCGTGGCCGAGCTTCCTCAGCTGCTCGTCGAACGTCGCGGTGGCCGACACCGTCCGGCCGTCGGTGCTGGTCAGCGGGGTGGAGAGACCGGTGACGTGCGGTAGCGCGCGCAGGTCGTCGAGGCTCTGGTCGACCGCCTGCCGGTGCGCCGCCACGGTGCCGGCGCCGACGTGGAACACCACGACCCCGCTGGGCCGCCCGGCGGCGGGGTCGGACGCGGCGAGCAGGCCGGCGCCGGTATCGGACTGGGTGCCGGGCAGGCTGACCTGGTCGCTGAAGACGGGGGCGACGGCCTTGCGGCCGCCGAGCGCGGCCACCAGCAGGACGAGCCACGCGGCGAGCACCCAGCCGGGGTGGCGGGCGCAGAACGAGCCGAGGCGGGCCAGGCCGGCGGGGCGGCGGCCGGGCGCGATGGACGACACACGATCTCCCAGCGACGTCGGGACTGGCAGAACCGTATGGTCGGGGCGCCCCGCCACCGGCCCGCCGACCTGCCGCCGATGGCAAAGCCTTGGTCGAGGACCGTCGCCCACCGCGCTTGCGGCGCGGCGTTCAGAGGCCAGCGGGCGCGGTGACGAGGGACAGGATCTGCTGCGTGTGGCCGGGCAGTTCCGTCTCGGCGAGCCCTGTGAGGAGGTCCCGCAGCGGCAGGGGCTGATCGACCAGGCAGGCGCCGTTGGACAGCAGCCGCGTGGGCACGGGTGTGTCGAGTTCCGCGTCGCTCAACGCCGGCCCGCTGAGCGCGCACAGGGCGTCCGCCTGCCGCCGGACGCGGTCGCGGAGCCCGGCGCCGCCGCCCGCGAGCGCGATGACGCGGTCGATGGTCCAGGTGTCGAGCGCGACGCGGTTGTCGTACGCGGTGTGGACGCCGGACGCGACCGCCGACGCCGCCGCGATCGTGGCCGACGTGATGAGCGAGACGTGCGCCAGGATCTGGTCGGCCGTCCACTCACCGGGCGGCGGCGCCGCGACCGCCCCGTCCACGGTGACGGCGGCGTCGAGCAGCCCACCGTAGGCCGCCTCAAGCCGGGTGCTCTCCACGGGACGTCACATCTCCCAGGGGGCCTGCGGAAGGACGTCACCGGTCTCGAGCAGGGACTTGAGGTTCGCCAGCACGGCGGGCCACCCCTGCGAGATCCCGTTCAGCATCTCCTTGTCGGGCAGGTTCTCGTGGGTCACCGTCAGCCGGACGATCTCCTCGTGCGGTTCGACGAGGAACGTGACCACCGACGGCTCCCGCTCCAGCTCGGCGTCCGGACGGTCCTCGAAGGTGATCACGAGACGGGTCGGCGGCTCCGCCTCCAGGACCCGCCCGACGACGTCGACGGCCCCCGAACCGTCCGTGCGCCGGTGCTCCCAGGACGACCCCGGCTGCCAGTCGGAGACGTTGGCGTGCCCCCAGTAGCGCGCCGTCAGATCGGCGTCGGTCAGCGCGCGCCACACCTGCTCGGCGCTCGCGCGGATGTAGGTGACGTACACGTAGGTCGGCACGGATACGGCCGTCTCGGTCATGGCGTACTCCTCGGCTTGGTTCCGGATGGCGCTGAGCGCTTCCAGCCGCGGCCTCTCGAACTCCGCGATCCAGCGCTGCTCGATCTCGTGGATCGGTGCCGGGTTGAGGTAGTGCAGCCGTTGCCGCCCGCGCCGCACCACGGTCACGAGGCCAGCGTCGACCAGCACGTTCAGGTGCTGCGTCGCCGACTGGCGCGCCATCTCCAGGCGCTCGCACAGCTCGCCCAGCGTCTGCCCGTTGCGCTCCCGCAGCCGGTCGAGCAGCAGGCGCCGGGTCGGATCGGCCAGCGCCTTGAAGGCCGCGTCCATCGCAGTGGCTTCCCGATTCACGCCACCCATTATGCAGGCATTCACCTGCATAATGTCAATCACCGGCATCGCCGCAGCTCAGAGGGTCCGAACGCCCAGCGCTGGCCGCCTGGCCCTGTGGTCGGAGGGCGACGCCGACGTCTCCCCGGGTCGTTGGTGGTGACTTTGGGTAATGCATGCTCTACGATTAGCTACGCACAGTGATATTCGGTGGCTTGGTACCAGGGTTCCGAGGATCGGATGGACACCAGGATGGCGACCTGCCTCACCCGCACGACACGCCTGCTGGTGTTGGTGCTCGCCCTGCTGCTCACCGGCCACCTCGCCGCCAATCCCGACGGGCACCACGAGACCGCGCGCCTGCCCCTGGCGGGGTCCCAGCTCGAACAGGCCGCACGGTCGGAGACCCTCGCGAAAGGCGTCGCGTCCGTCGCCCTGATGGCGGACACGATGGCCGCCGCCTCCCATGGAGGGAAGGACGCCCACCCCCGCTGGTGCACCGCAGGCCAATGCGAGCGAGGCATCGCACCACGCCAGCGACTCGTCGGCGAGGCCCCGACCGTCGCCGGCTGCCATCCCGGCGCGGCCGCGTCCGAAGCGGGCCTGGAACGCGGGGCAGGGCTCTCGCGCTCATCGCTGGGGAGATGGCATGCCCGGACGCATTCGGCGCGTTCCTTGACGCCGTCATCGCTGCAGATCTTCCGACTCTGATCAAACGCCACGCGCCCGGGGCCGAGCCCTGCGCGGCGCGACGTCGCCGATGACCCCCTCATTCCATCGACCGTGGGAGACCCGCCATGGAGTCGCTGATCCGGCATGCCCGCACCATCACCCCGCACCCGTCCACGAGCCCCCGTCCCCAGACCGCAAGGAGCACCGCGGCGCCGCAACGACCCGAAGCGCTGTTCATCGCCTGCTCCGACGCCCGCGTCTCTCCGGCCTTCCTCACCGGAGCCCGACCGGGCCAGCTCTTCGAGCTGCGCAACGTCGGCAACGTCGTCCCGCCCCACCGGCCCGGCCGCCCCACCGGTGAAGCCGCCACCATCGAATACGCGGTCTGTGTCCTGGGCGTCACCGACATCGTGGTCTGCGGTCACTCCGACTGTGGAGCCGTCCGCACGCTGAGGCCCGGGGGCCTCTCCATCAGCGCGTTCACCACCTGGTGGTGGCTCACCCGCACCAACCAGCGTCCTCGCCGCCCCGCGGCCCCAACGCCGGCCGATCCCGGGCAGCTCCACCTCCTGGCCCAGCTGGAAAAGCTCCGCCGCTACCCCAAGGTCGCCCGCGGCCTCGCCCACGGCCGCCTGCGCGTCCACGGCTGGTTCTACAACCTCTCCGACGGCCGAGTCCTCGTCGCCCCCACCGACAATCCCCCCTCAACCACCACTTTCGCCCCACTATGACGCCAGACCACGCCAAGACGGGCGCCGTCGGCTCCTCGCCCGCGAAAAGGGCGGCGGCCTCGACCTCTGACCACCCGGTGGCCCGGCGGATGCCAAACCGCCGGGCCGCCGCAAGGATCCATCGAGCGGCGACCTATCGCGAAAAGGGCTGTACATGGCCGGAAACGACCGGCTCAGTCATTGTCGTGCGATGTCGTCCGTCGGCGACACCCCTTTATGAAGCGCCTGTACTTCCGACCTCCCCTAGAACCATGCCTTCTTGAGTGCTATGTCGTCACTTTCTCGTGCTCTCTTCTTGAAGTATGTGGCGCGCCAGAGCTGGCCTTTTGCGCTCACGTCAAGAACGTTCCCTCGCTGGCACTGAAAGAGAACGGGACGTCCGTTGATGTATTCTTGCACGCCTTCAGGATGGTGTAGGCAGTGATCGCCGTTGGCCAGTTGGAAGGCCCAAAGTGTTTCGGCGCTCTCCTTTCCCGCTGATGGCGGGGATGTCGTGTCCGTGATGTTGTGCGGCGGTCCGTCCAGGTGCGCTACTCGGGCGTGCTCCCAAGGGGCGCCGACGCAGATGATCTCCTTTCCTTTCAGATCTTCGAAACCGTCGCCGAAGGAGGGTTCAAAGCAGGGGTCTTCGACTGTGTGGTCGCTCAAGAAGCAGCGGTGGGTGTTCGCGGCGAACTTGGCTCGGGAGGGCTGATCGCAACCCGCTGTGAGTGACGGATTCCGTACGTCCTCTGCGCGCCCCTCCCATGGATCGAAGACATGCAGAGCGGTCCGCTGTGGTTCCGCCGGATAAAAGTGCGCATAGGCCAGTTTGCCACCGGTAATCGCGAGGCCCGCGATGCCTGCGAGACCGGCTATGACCGCGATGATGTCGGCTGCCCGCTTGCCATGCGAGGTCGTCGGCTGTTGTGCTGTGCTCACGACGTCAACATGAGCGAGCGCCATAGGAGCGTCAAGGAGCAATTGCGGCCACACGCGATCATGTATCTGGCGGTGGTGGATACTCCGTAGGAATCGCGCGGCGTGCTCGACGGTTTCTTTGATCTTGCATCGCACCGGTGGACGAAGGTCGTGAAGCCCGCGGTGCTACGAGCCCACTGCCGCTCTGCCACGCGCCGGCAGTTGCGGTCAGGTTGATGGAGGTGCCCTTGGCCATGAGGACACCGCGCTGCCGGAATCCACGAGAAAAGCACGCTGCCGACCTGCTGGCACCGTGCGCACGTGCCGGGTGCGCCTCACCGATCATGCCGGAGTGGGTCGCCGCGAACTCGTCCAAGTGCTCGTCGGCCACGAAGAAGGGGCCCGCGCCGGTATTGAAGCTGCCAGTTCAGGTGACGTCGCGCGACCTGATCTTCCCACTCGTCAGGCGGTCGCCCTTCACCTCGGTGCTCTGTAAAGGGCCCTTCGCATATGGCCCGGGCTGACCTGGTGAGATGACCTCGGTGCCGTTCCACGTATGTTCCGTGAACGGCGATGAACGGTGGCTTGGCACGCGGCCGCATATACAAGGTTCTGACCGGCAGGGACACTGCCGCTGGTGTCGGTTCGTGGTTGGCCCCTGGCCCCGCGCTGAGAGTTGATGCTCCGCGAACTCGATCGCGGAGTGAAGACGTCCGGCGTTAGCGTTAGCCGGCCCCGCCACCGCTGGGTCACCGGAGAGCGAGAGGTAGTGCTCATGGCCGACATCACGGTGTCGCTGACCGTCCGCGACCTGACCCATGAGGATCTTCCCTCGTGCGCTTGGTCCGGGTCGGCCACTCACCTGGTGAGCATGGCCAAGGCTCTGGATCGGGCCGCGCGTGGCGAGGTGGACTACCTCGCCGTCTGCCCGCCTTCCGGTCTGCCGGTGGCGGTCGGCGGAGTCGACTACGCCAAGACGCCTGGCGCGGGAACCCTCTGGCAACTGGCCGTGCATGAGGCGCTGCAGTCGTGCGGGATCGGCACCGTTCTGATTCAGGCTGCCGAGCAGCGGATCCGCGCTCGCGGGCTGGACAGCGCTGAACTCGGCGTCGAAGAGAGCAACCCGCGGGCCCGCGCCTTGTATGAGCGGCTCGGCTACGTCGCCTACGGGAGCGCGCCTGACTCGTGGGTGGTGGAAGGCCCGGACGGAACCACCACCCGATACGAAACGATGTGCACGCTGATGCGCAAGCCGCTGCCGTAGTTCGGGGTAGACGGCCGCCGCCCCCGGGGCCGCGACTCCGACGAACCCTTGGGCGGTTATCAGTTGTCTCCCTCGATGGTGGAGCCGGGGTGGCCGTCCAGCACGTCGTCCATACGCTGGAATCAGACGTCGTTGAAGCCGGCGACGACCTTGGCGTAGATCTTCTGCAGCACTTCGAGGCTGTGACCCGCCCACTCGGCCACCTGAGGCGCCGGGACGCCGGCATACAGGCGTCAAAAGCACGCCACCGTGGCGGCGGAGGTCGTACGGGCGGCCCAGGACCGGTGACTTCCGCTCGTCAGGACTCAGACCGCTCGAGGGAGCGCGCTGCCAGACGCGCAGTACGTCGAGGGATGGATGATCCCGCCATTGACGGAGCGGAAGAGTCGGCCCTCCGACACGACGCCGAACCGACGGATGTGCTCGCGAAGCAACTCGACCAGCTCGGGGCGGGATGCACACCACGCGGACTTCGCGGCGACCGCGGCCCTTGAGGCCACGGTCCTTGTGAACCTGGCCGCTGCCCGTTCAGGCCTTGCCGGCAATGGGCTTGTTGTGGGCGAGGATGAGCTTGCCCCAGCCACTGGACGGTAGATGTGAGTCCTTCTTGCGTCGAAGAGGCCGGCCCTTTTCAACTCGGTCAAGCGGCGGCTGGCGGTGGCCTGGGAGCGTTCAGGGCTGAGGCGAGGCGGGACGTGGTGGCGTCGAAGGGGTGGGGCTTGCCGTTGCGGTGGGCGCGGTCTACCGCGGCTGTATAGAGGCGCCAGGCTTCGGCCGAGATGGTGTCGGCGAGGCGGCGGCGTCCGGCCCAGACCATGTCGAGGGTCTAGGCGGAGACGGGGCGTAGCGTTCGCTGGTCTCGTGGGGGCGGTGTAGGACGCTGCTTGCTCGTTCGGCCAGGAAGCGGCGGCGGGCGGTGGCGGGGGCGCGGCCGCCGTCCAGGCCGTGGGGCATGAGGGTCTCGTACATCGCCCACGTCCAGACGGCCAAGCCGCTGTGGTCGGGGGAGTAGATGAGGGAGCGCGGGATCTGGACGTGGCCGCTGGGCGCCCTGGCGCACGTCATCGGCGGCCCCGATCGTGGGGCGCCGGGATGTCTGTTTCACAGTGAGCCCCCAGACGGCGGCCATTGGCGGCGGCCGGTTGCACAGGGCTGCACAAATGGAAAAACCCGTCCGGCCTGTTTTCCCAGGTCGTAACGGGTTTCTGGTGGTGATCTCTGGGTGCCCCCTGCAGGATTCGAACCTGCGCACACGGCTCCGGAGGCCGTTGCTCTATCCCCTGAGCTAAGGGGGCCCTTGCGTCGCTGTGCGGCGCGTGTTGAAGGTTACCAGGGTTGGCGGGGTGACGCGTACGTGGACGTTCGCCGTGCGTTCCAGGGTGGAGTCGACTAACTTCAAGGCCGTGACCGAGCCTCTGGGACGCGTGCTGGTCGTCGACGACGACGAGGTGATCCGGCAGCTCATCGCCGTGAACCTGCAACTCGAGGGGTTCGAGGTCTCGACCGCGGTGGACGGTCAGGACTGCCTGGAGAAGGTGGTCGAGGTGCGGCCGGACGTGATCACGCTGGACGTGATGATGCCGCGGCTGGACGGGTGGGTGACGGCGGTCCGGCTCCGGGAGGACCCGGGGACCGCGCACATCCGGGTCGTGATGATCACGGCGCGGGCGCAGGAGCACGACGTCAGGCGCGGGCACGAGATCGGTGTGGACGCCTATGTGACGAAGCCGTTCGACCCGAACCAGTTGATCCAGACGGTGCGGAAACTCGCTGCGGTGTCCAGATAGTGGTCGGATAGTCTCACCAGAGTGACTCCGGCCGAGGTGAGCGATGCCCTGGTGGCGGCGGCGCGCGATGCCGTCGCCGCGGGCGGGCTGGACGTCGCGGTGCCCGACGAGGTGCTCGTCCTCGCCCGCGGCGCCGGGGTCTTCGAGAGCCCCGTGGCGCTGGTGCTGGGGATAGGGCCCGAGGCGATCGCGGCACGGGTCGGGGGGACCGTCAGCGGGCGCGGGTTCGTGCGGGTCGAGGTACCGGCGGCGGACGTGGTGGAGGGGATCCTGCGGGATCTCGATTACGGTCTGGCCCGCGTCCCGCGGTTCGGGTGGGACGATCGGCCGCGGACGTTCGAGAACCCCGGGTTCTCGGTCCGGTACGCGTACGCGCGGGCCTGCTGGGTCGGGCGGTGGGCCCGGGAGCTCGGGGTCGGCGAAGGCGCCCTGGTGGAGCCCGCGGACGCGGAGACGCGGCTGGTGGGGGCCCTCGCGGAGGTGCCGGGACGGGCCGCGCAGGCCGAACGGGAAGGCGACGCCAGGCCGCTGGCGTTCTGCTTGGAGAGGGTCGCCGGGGCGTACCACGACGTCCATGAGCGGTGCCCGGCCGTGCCCCTGGGGGACGAGAAACCCGGGGCGGTGCACGCGGGACGCGCCGGACTGGCGCGGGCCGCGCGCGTCGCCCTCGGCAACGGCCTGAAGATGATCGGTGAGACCCCTAGAGAGCGGATATGAGTCGAGTTCACCCTGCCGGGCCCCGGCACGCGGACGTCCTGCCCGAAGACCACCCGGCGGGGCCGGCGGACGACCTGAACGCCCTGGACGCGCACGTGTGGCCGCGCGGCGCGGCCCGTGCGGACGGCGTGCTGACGATCGGCGGCGTCGACGTGCGGGACCTGGCGAAGGAGTACGGGACGCCCCTGTACGTCTATGACGAGGAGGACGTGCGGTCCCGGGCGAGGGAGTACGCGGCGGCGTTCCACGACGGTGACGTGCATTACGCGGGCAAGGCGTTCCTGTGCACGGCGGTGGCGCGGTGGCTGCAGGAGGAGGGCCTCGGGCTGGACGTGTGCAGCGGCGGCGAGCTGGCCGTGGCGCTGGCGGCGGGCTTCCCGACGGAGCGGATCACGCTGCACGGCAGCAACAAGGCGTCCTGGGAGCTGGACAAGGCCCTGGAGGTCGGGGTCGGGCGGATCGTGGTCGACTCGTTCGAGGAGATCGCGCGGCTCGGGTACCTGGCGCAGGAGCGGGGCGTCCGGCCGAAGGTGATGGTGCGGGTCACGACGGGCGTCGAGGCGCACACCCACGAGTTCATCGCGACCGCCCACGACGACCAGAAGTTCGGGTTCTCCCGCAGCTCCGGGGCGGCGCTGGAGGCGGTCCGGCGGGTGCTGGCGCTCAGGCAGCTGGAGCTGGTGGGGCTGCACAGCCACATCGGGTCGCAGATCTTCGACGTGGACGGGTTCGAGGTCGCGGCGCACCGGCTGGCGGAGCTGCTGGTGGCGATCCGCGACGAGCACGGGATCGAGCTGCCGGAGCTGGACCTCGGCGGCGGCTACGGGATCGCGTACGTGCCGGGGGAGGAGCCGCACGACCCGAAGTCGATGGCGGACGGCCTCCGGGAGATCGTGGCGCACGAGTGCCGGGCGTACGGGCTGGCGATGCCGCGGCTGACGGTGGAGCCGGGCCGGGCGATCATCGGCCCGGGCGGCGTGACGCTGTACGAGGTCGGCACGGTGAAGGACGTCGAGGGGCTGCGGACGTACGTGTCGGTGGACGGCGGGATGAGCGACAACCTGCGGACCGCCCTGTACGGCGCCGAGTACACCGGCGCGCTCGCCAGCCGGTCGTCCGAGGCGTCCCCCATGCTCAGTAGGCTTGTCGGCAAGCACTGCGAAAGCGGGGACATCGTCGTGCGGGACCTCTGGTTCCCCGAAGATATTGCGGCGGGGGACCTGGTGGCGGTGGCCGCGACCGGTGCGTACTGTCGATCGATGGCCAGTAACTACAACCACGTCCCGAAGCCCGCCGTGGTGGCGGTGAAGGACGGCAGGTCGCGCGTGATCGTCCGCCGGGAGACCGCCGAGGACCTGCTGCGGCTGGATGCGGATGCGGAGGTCGGAGCGTGAAACCCGAACGTGGCCCGCTGCGGGTCGCGCTGCTGGGATGCGGCGTCGTCGGCAGCGAGGTCGTCCGGCTGCTGCGCGAGCAGGCCGACGATCTCGCGGCGCGGGTGGGGACGCCGCTGGAGCTGGCCGGGGTCGCGGTGCGGCGGCCCGAGCGGGTCCGCGCGGGCGTCGACCCGGAGCTGGTCACGACGGACGCGCAGGCGCTGGTCACGCGGGACGACGTGGACATCGTCGTCGAGGTGATCG
Organism: Spirillospora sp. NPDC000708; assembly: GCF_040299565.1. Taxonomy (NCBI): domain Bacteria; kingdom Bacillati; phylum Actinomycetota; class Actinomycetes; order Streptosporangiales; family Thermomonosporaceae; genus Spirillospora; species Spirillospora sp. NPDC000708. The sequence goes on along the minus strand of NZ_JBEPCJ010000044.1, from coordinate 41,175 downwards.
GCGGGATCGAGCCGGCCCGGACGCTGATCCTGGAGGCGATGAAGACCGGCAAGTCGGTCGTCACCGCGAACAAGGCGCTGCTGGCCGAGGACGGGGCGACGCTGTTCGCCGCGGCCCGCGAGTACGGCGCCGACCTGTACTACGAGGCGTCGGTGGCGGGCGCGATCCCGCTGCTGCGGCCGCTGCGGGAGTCGCTGGTCGGCGACCACGTGCACCGGGTGCTCGGCATCGTCAACGGCACGACGAACTACATCCTCGACCAGATGGACTCCGCCGGGGCCGGGTTCCACGAGGCGCTGGAGGAGGCGCAGTCGCTCGGGTACGCGGAGGCGGACCCGACGGCGGACGTGGAGGGCTTCGACGCGGCGGCGAAGGCGGCGATCCTGGCGCAGCTCGCGTTCCACACCCCCGTGACGGCGGCGGACGTGCACCGCGAGGGCATCACCGAGGTGTCCGCGGCGGACGTGGCGGGCGCCAAGGGCATGGACTGCGTGGTGAAGCTCCTCGCGATCTGCGAGCGCGTCCCCTCGGACGGCGGCGCGCGGGACGGCCGGGACGGCCGGAACGGGCGCGGGGTGTCGGTGCGGGTGTACCCGGCGATGATCCCGCGGACGCATCCGCTGGCGAGCGTCCGCGAGGCCTACAACGCGGTGTTCGTCGAGGCGGAGTCGGCGGGGTCGCTGATGTTCTACGGCGCGGGCGCGGGCGGCGCCCCGACGGCGTCTGCGGTGCTCGGCGACCTGGTCGCGGTGGCGCGCAACGTCGTCGGCGGCACGCCGGGCCCGGTCGAGGTGACGTACGCGAAGCTCCCGGTGCTGCCGATGGGCGAGACCGTCACCCGCTACTACATCCACCTGGACGTGACGGACGAGGCGGGCGTCCTCGCCACCGTCGCGGAGGAGTTCGCCCGGCACGAGGTGTCGATCCAGGCCGTCCGGCAGGTGGGGCTGGGCGAGGAGGCGCAGCTCGTGGTGGTGACGCACCGGGCGCCGGACGCGGCCCTGTCGGCGGTCGTCGAGGGGCTGCGCGGGCTGGACAGCGTCCGCGAGGTCGCCAGCGTCATGCGCGTCGAGGGCGAGGAGTGAGATCCCGGTAGAATCCGGGTCCACATTCGCAGGTCAGCCAAGGAGACACTGACGTGAACGGGAACGCCCGCGTGTGGCGCGGCCTCATCGAGGAATACCGCGACCGGCTTCCGGTGACGGACGCGACGCCCGTGGTGACGCTGCTGGAGGGCGGCACGCCGCTGGTGCCGGCCGTCCGGCTCTCCCAGCTGACCGGCTGCGAGGTGCACCTGAAGGTCGAGGGCCTCAACCCGACCGGTTCGTTCAAGGACCGCGGGATGACGATGGCGATCAGCAAGGCGGCCGAGGACGGCGCCAAGGCGGTCATCTGCGCCTCGACCGGCAACACCTCGGCGTCGGCCGCCGCGTACGCGGTGCGGGCCGGGATGACGTGCGCGGTGCTCGTCCCCAACGGCAAGATCGCGATGGGGAAGCTGGCGCAGGCGCTGGTGCACGGCGCGCGGCTGCTGCAGGTGGACGGCAACTTCGACGACTGCCTGGAGCTGGCCCGCAAGCTGTCCGTCGACTATCCGGTGGCGCTGGTCAACTCGGTCAACAAGTATCGGCTGCAGGGCCAGAAGACCGCCGCGTTCGAGATCGTGGACGCGCTCGGCGACGCGCCGGACGTGCACTGCCTGCCGGTCGGCAACGCCGGCAACATCTCGGCGTACTGGATGGGCTACAAGGAGTACGCCGCCGACGGCGTCGCCACGCGGACGCCCCGCATGCTGGGCTTCCAGGCCAGCGGCGCGGCCCCGTTCGTCAAGGGCGAGCCGGTGCTGAAGCCGCAGACGATCGCGACCGCGATCCGGATCGGCAACCCCGCGTCCTGGCACCTCGCGATCGCCGCGCGCGACGAGTCGGGCGGCGCGATCGACTCGGTCACCGACCGGCAGATCCTCGCCGCCTACCGGCTGCTCGCCCGGGAGGAGGGCGTGTTCGTGGAGCCGGCGTCCGCGGCGAGCGTCGCGGGCCTGCTCCAGGCCGCCGAGCAGGGCGTGGTGAAGCCCGGGACGCGGGTGGTCTGCACGGTGACCGGCAACGGCCTGAAGGACCCCGACTGGGCGATCTCCGGCGCGCCGGCGCCGACCGTCGTCCGCGTCGACGCCCACGAGGCGGCCTCCGCGCTCGGCCTCACCTGATGGGGGCGCCGGAGCGGTCCGTCCTGGTGCGGACGCCGGCGACGAGCGCCAACCTGGGGCCGGGCTTCGACTCGCTCGGCCTCGCGCTGGCGCTGTACGACGACGTCGAGGTGGCGCTGACCGGCGACGGGGTGTCCATCGAGGTGGACGGCGAGGGCGCCGAGGTCGCCGACCGCGGCGAGCGGCACCTGATCGTGAAGGTGCTGCGCCGGACCTTCGACGTGCTGGACGACCTCGCCGCGGCCGGACCCGGCCAACCGGCCGGCCAGCCGAAGGGCATCCGTCTGCGATGCCGCAACCGCATCCCGCACAGCCGGGGGCTCGGTTCGTCGTCGGCCGCCATCGTCGCGGGGATCGTCGCGGCGCGCGCGCTGCACCCGCACGGCGACCTCATGGACGACGACGCCGCGCTGCGCCTCGCGACCGACATCGAGGGGCATCCCGACAACGTCGCGCCGTGCCTCGCGGGCGGCCTCACCATCGCCTGGACGACCCCGGACGGCGCGCGCCTCGTCCGGCTGGAACCGCAGGTCAGGCAGGTGGTGGCGTTCGTTCCCGAGCAGCGCCTGGCGACCGAGCGGGCGCGCGGGCTGCTGCCCGAGACCGTCCCGCACGCCGACGCCGCCGCCAACGCCGGACGCGCCGCGCTGCTCGTCGCCGCGCTGCGCGACGGCCTCGGCGACGCGGTGCTGCTGGACGCGACGGAGGACCGGCTGCACCAGAATTACCGCGCCCCCGCGATGCCGGAGTCCGCGGAACTCGTCGAACGGCTGCGTTCCGCCGGAGTGCCCGCGGTGATTTCGGGGGCAGGACCGACTGTCCTGGCCTTCACAAACGCATCACGAGTTGATTCGATGGCTGCGCGAGTGGGTAATGGGTGGCACGAACACCCGTTGGACGTCGCGACCCGCGGCGCATGCGTCGTGCCCGGTGAACCCGGCCGCCGGAGCTGACGCGGCGCCGGGGCGGGCCGGGTGCGGTCCGGGCCGTCGCGGCGCTCCGGCCGGTGCGGGTCCCCGCAAGATCCACCTAGGTAAAATGCGAAGACATCGACCTCTGGGGAATAGCAGTGTGCCCTGGTGATGTTAGGCTGATTGCCGCACCAGATGCCCCGTTCGGGGCAGCGTGCTCGTCAGCCGCGCGTCGCCTGTCCGGCCCTCCGGCCGTGTCGGTCCCGCGTACCAGGCTCCCCGACACCGTGACATTCCGTTGTCAGGCATTCCAGCGAAACTTCGGACGTGGCGGTAGCGGGGACACGTGCGAGCGAACCGTCCCGTCCATCATCTGGCTGTGCCCAGAAAATCGCCGATCCCGGCCCCATCGTGATCAGCGGAGCCCGACTCGGCGCCCCCGCCGGGCCGTATTACCGGGTTGACTGGCCGAACGCCGGCCGACGCCCGCTCCCTGGGAAGGACCCTTAGTGAGCGAATCCAGCGAACTCCTTACGGACGCATCCAGCACGGCACCCGCGGCCGACGCCGCGCAGAACGGCGCGGAGCCCACCGCCCCCCGGCGCCGCCGGAGCGGCACGGGCCTGTCCGCCATGGTGCTGCCCGAGCTCAAGGCTCTCGCGTCCAGCCTCGGCATCACCGGTGTGACCGGGATGCGCAAGAGCCAGCTCATCGCGGCCATCCAGGAGAAGCAGGGCGGCCAGGGGCAGGGCTCGGCGGGCGAGCAGGGAGCCGCTGCCAAGGCCGCCGCCGGGGCCGGCGAGGCCGCCGCGGGCAAGGGCGCGCAGGACGCCGGCAAGGCCGAGACGGCCAAGGCCGAGCGCCCGCGCCGCACCCGCGCCGCGGCGAAGCGCGAGACGGCCGAGCAGGTCGCGATCCCCGAGGCCGCGGCCGAGCAGCCCGCCGCCGACCGGCAGGCCGACAAGCAGGAAGGCCGGCCCGAGAAGGCCGAGCGGCAGGGCGGCCGGCAGAGCGCGCGCGCGGCGGACAAGCAGGACCGGGGGGCGTCCGAGGGCCGGGGCGAGCGCGGCGACCGGCAGAACGACCGGCAGAACCGGGAGCCCGCCGCGGCCCAGGGCGGCGGCTCCGAGGACGGCGAGGCCCAGGGCGGCCGCGAGTCCGGCCGCGACGGCGGCCGCGAGGGCCGGGACGGGCGCGAGGGCCGCGAGAGCGGGCGGCAGCGCCAGCGCGGCGGCCGTGAGCGCGGCGAGGGCCGCGACCGCGGCGAGCGTGGCGACCGCGGTGAGCGTGGTGACCGCGGCGAGCGCGGTGACCGGAGCGACCGCGACGGCGGCGGCCGGCAGCGCGGCCAGAGCCAGGGCGGCGGCGGCCAGCACGACGACGACGAGGGCGGCCGCAGCCGGCGCGGGCGCCGGTTCCGCGAGCGCAACCGTGGCCGCGGCGGCCGCGAGCGCTACGAGGAGCCGGTGATCAGCGAGGACGACGTCCTGATCCCGGTCGCGGGCATCCTCGACATCCTCGACAACTACGCGTTCGTCCGCACCACCGGCTACCTGCCCGGCCCGAACGACGTGTACGTCTCGCTGGCGCAGGTCCGCAAGAACGGCCTCCGCAAGGGCGACGTCATCACCGGCGCCGTCCGGCAGGCCCGCGAGGGCGAGCGGCGCGAGAAGTTCAACGCGCTCGTGCGGCTCGACACCGTCAACGGGATGGAGCCGGAGCAGGCCAAGGGCCGCGTCGACTTCTCCAAGCTGACCCCGCTGTACCCGCAGGAGCGGCTGCGGCTGGAGTCCGACCCGGGCATCCTGACCACCCGGATCATCGACCTGGTCTCGCCGATCGGCAAGGGCCAGCGCGGGCTGATCGTGTCGCCGCCGAAGGCCGGCAAGACGATGGTGCTCCAGGCGATCGCCAACGCGATCACCAAGAACAACCCGGAGTGCCACCTGATGGTCGTCCTCGTGGACGAGCGTCCGGAAGAGGTCACCGACATGCAGCGGACGGTGAAGGGCGAGGTCATCCACTCGACCTTCGACCGTCCCGCCGAGGACCACACCACGGTCGCCGAGCTGGCGATCGAGCGCGCGAAGCGGCTGGTGGAGCTGGGCCACGACGTCGTCGTGCTGCTCGACTCGATCACCCGCCTCGGCCGGGCCTACAACCTGGCGGCGCCGGCGTCCGGCCGCATCCTGTCCGGTGGTGTCGACTCGACCGCGCTGTACCCGCCCAAGCGGTTCTTCGGCGCGGCCCGCAACATCGAGAACGGCGGCTCGCTGACGATCCTCGCCACCGCGCTGGTCGAGACCGGCTCCCGGATGGACGAGGTCATCTTCGAGGAGTTCAAGGGCACCGGCAACATGGAGCTGAAGCTCAACCGGTCGCTCGCGGACAAGCGGATCTTCCCGGCGGTGGACGTCGACCAGTCGTCCACCCGCAAGGAGGAGATCCTCATGGCGCCGGAGGAGCTGCGGGTCGTCTGGCAGCTGCGCCGGGTGCTGCACGCCCTCGACACCCAGCAGGCGCTGGAGCTCCTCATCGAGAAGATGAAGGAGACCAAGTCCAACGCCGAGTTCCTGCTGCAGGTGCAGAAGACGACGGTCTCCGACGACCGCTGATCCACGCGCCGCGACGCCCCCGCCCGGGTCCCGGGCGGGGGCGTTCCGCGTCCCGGACGGGGGGCGTTCCGCGTCCCGCCGCCGGACGGCGGGACCGGTGCCGGAGGCCGATGGTGGGGCTAGCCCCACCCCGATCCGGCGGGGACCTCCATGGTGGCCGGGCGCCCCGGAAGGCAGGCTTGCACCGTAGGTTGGAACGGGCGTGGAGGGACGACGTGGGCGAGCTGAGCAGGGACATCGGGGGCGCCGGGGACCCGACGGCGCGCGCCGGGAGCCCCGGTGGGGGCGCGACCCGGGCGGGCGGCCGCGCCGCGTCCGTCGCGGACGGCCCGTGGCGGCCCGCGGCGATGGCCCGGTCCGCCGTGACCTGGACGTCCGCGCTGTACCTGGCGGTGAGCCTGGCGTTCGGGCTCGGCTGGTTCGTCGTCCTGGCCGCCGGGCTGGCGCTGTCGCTCGGCACCCTGATCATCTGGGTGGGGTTCCCGCTGCTCGCGCTGCTGATGGTGGCGTGGCGGTTCGGCGCGCGGCTGGACCGCCGGCTGGTGCGGGCCGCGTTCGGCGTCACCGTCCCCGACCCGTACCGGCCGCGGCCGGAGGGCCGCAACCCGTTCGTCCGGCTGAAGTCGATGGCCGCCGACCCCGCCACCTGGAAGGACCTCGCCTACCTCGTCCTGCTGTTCCCCATCGCGCTGGTGGAGTTCATGGTGTCCGCCGTCGCGTGGGCGCTGACGGGCACGCTGCTGTTCATGCCGCTGATCGTGCTGTTCGGCGGCGGCATGGAGATCAACCTCGGGCCGGTGACGTACTGGTCCGGGAACCCGTTCGAGGCGCTGCCGGTGTCGGCGGCGGGACTGGTCGTCCTGGCGGCGGCGATGTACGTGACGCGCGGGATGGCGATCGCGCACGCGGCGTGGGCCCGGCTGATGCTCGGTCCGAGCGCGTCCCAGGCGGAGAACATGGAGCTGCGGGAGCGGACCGCGCACCTGCGGGCCAGCCGGGCGCGCGGCGTCGACGCCGCGGAGTTCGAGCGCCGCCGCATCGAGCGGGACCTGCACGACGGCGCGCAGCAGCGGCTGCTGGCCGTCGCGATGGACATCGGCCGCGCCCGCGCGAAGCTCGACGACGACCCGGAGGGCGCGCGGGCGCTGATCGAGCAGGCGCACGCCGGCACCAAGGAGGCCATCACCGAGCTGCGGGACCTCGCCCGCGGCATCTACCCGGCGATCCTCACCGACCGCGGCCTGGACCCGGCGCTGTCCGGGCTGGCCGGGCGGGCGCCGGTGCCCGTCGAGGTCTCCGTCGACCTGCCGGAGCGGCCGCCGGCCGCGGTGGAGAGCATCGCCTACTTCATCGTCGCCGAGGCGCTGGCCAACATCGCCAAGTACGCGCGGGCGACCCGCGCGTCCGTCCGGGTCGTCCGGGAGGACCGCTGGGTCGTCGTCGAGGTGACCGACAACGGGGTCGGCGGGGCGGTGGCGCGGACCGGAGGCGGGCTGGCGGGGCTGGCCGACCGGGCCGCCACCATCGACGGGATGCTCATCGTGGACAGCCCGCCCGGCGGGCCCACGATCATCCGCGCGGACCTGCCCTGCACCTGGTGACCCCCTGGTGAGCCCCGGGTGACGCGGCCCGGCGCCGCCCGCGAGGCCCGATAATGGGCGCATGCGGGTAGTGATCGCCGAGGATTCGGTGCTGTTGCGCGAAGGGCTCGTCCGGCTGCTCGCGGACGCGGCGATCGAGACGGTCGCGACGGTCGGGGACGGCCCGGGGCTGCTCGGGATCGTCGAGGAGCACGAGCCGGACCTCGCCATCGTGGACGTGCGGATGCCGCCGTCGTTCACCGACGAGGGGCTGCGCGCGGCGCTGGCCGTCCGCGAGCGCCGCCCCGGCACGCCGATCCTCGTCCTGTCGCAGTACGTGGAGGAGCGGTACGCGACGGACCTGATCGGCGGCGGAGCGGAAGGCGTCGGCTACCTGCTGAAGGAGCGGGTGTCGGACGTCGCGGAGTTCATCGACGCGGTCCGCCGGATCGCCGCCGGCGGGACCGTCATCGACCCGGAGGTGATCGGCCAGTTGCTCGGCCGGCGCCGCACCGGCGACCCGCTGGAGGCGCTGACGCCGCGCGAGCGGGAGGTGCTGGGGCTGATGGCGCAGGGACGCGCCAACGGCGCCATCGCCGAGAGCCTGGTCGTCACCGAGGGCGCGGTGGAGAAGCACATCTCCAACATCTTCGCCAAGCTCGACCTGCAGCCCGCGCAGGGCGGGCACCGCCGGGTGATGGCCGTCCTCGCCTACCTGGGCCGCGCCGACGGCTGAACCGGCCAGGTACCCGGGGGCCACCCGATCGGAGATCGGGAATGACCGGTGACCTCGGCACGTTCGGGTATCTGGCACACTTGGACTGCAACCGCTGCGGTACCGGTTCACGCCTCCCGGATCTCCCATGGCGCCGTCGCGTGGAAACGACCACGCCGGACGGCCGTGCGAGCGGGGGCGCCCGGCGACCGCCTCATGCGAGGAGAACCCATGAAGCCCGACATTCACCCGGACTACGTCGTCACGACCGTGACGTGCACGTGCGGCAACACCTTCGAGACCCGCAGCACCGCCGAGAACGGCGTGATCCACGCCGACGTGTGCTCGAACTGCCACCCGTTCTACACGGGCAAGCAGAAGATCCTCGACACCGGCGGCCGGGTGGCGCGCTTCGAGCAGCGCTTCGGCAAGAAGAAGGCCGGCAAGTAGCGCCGAGCCGCGCGGCGCGGAGCGCCGCACAGCGACCAGGGGCGGCCCGGGGACTCTCCAGGTCCCCGGGCCGTTCGGAGTCGGCATCCGGAGGCCGCCGCGGCCCCCGGGCCGGAACGGGCCAGGACACACCGTGAATCTCGACGAACTCATCAGCGAATACGCCGACATCGAGGGGCGGCTCTCCGACCCGTCCGTCCATGCCGACCAGGCCCTGGCGCGGCGGCTCGGCAAGCGGTACGCCGAGCTCCGGCCGATCGTCGAGACGCACCGGGAGCTGGCGTCCACCGAGGACGACCTGGCCGCCGCCCGCGAGCTCGCCGGCGAGGACGAGACGTTCGCGGCCGAGGCCGCCGATCTCGGCAAGCGCAAGGACGAGCTGGAGGAACGGCTGCGGCGGCTGCTCGTCCCGCGCGACCCCAACGACTCCAAGGACGTGATCCTGGAGGTCAAGGCGGGCGAGGGCGGCGAGGAGTCGGCGCTGTTCGCGGGCGACCTGCTGCGGATGTACCTCCGCTACGCCGAGCGGGTCGGCTGGAAGACCGAGGTCCTCGACTCCCACCCGTCCGACCTCGGCGGCTACAAGGACGTCACGGTCGCGGTGAAGGCCAAGGGCTCCCAGGACGAGGGCGTCTGGACGCGGCTGAAGTACGAGGGCGGCGTCCACCGGGTGCAGCGGGTGCCCGCGACCGAGTCGCAGGGCCGTATCCACACCAGCGCCGTCGGCGTCCTGGTGACGCCCGAGGCGGAGGACGTCGACGTCCAGATCGACCCGAACGACCTGCGCATCGACGTGTACCGCTCGTCCGGGCCGGGCGGGCAGAGCGTCAACACCACCGACTCCGCGGTCCGCATCACGCACCTGCCGACCGGCGTCGTCGTCTCCTGCCAGAACGAGAAGAGCCAGCTGCAGAACAAGGAGCAGGCGCTGCGGATCCTGCGGTCCCGGCTGCTGGCGATGGCGCAGGAGGAGGCGGACGCGGCCGCGGCGGCCGAGCGCAAGAGCCAGGTCCGCACCGTGGACCGGTCCGAGCGGGTCCGCACCTACAACTATCCCGAGAACCGGATCTCCGACCACCGCGTGGGCTACAAGGCCTACAACCTCGACCAGGTGCTCGACGGCGACCTGCACAACGTGACGCAGGCGCTGGTCGACGCGGACATGGAACGCCGGCTGGCCGAAGCACAGAAGTCATGAGCGCATGAAGCTGCTGCTGGACGAGATCGCCAGGGCGACCGCGCGGCTCGCGGACGCGGGGGCCGCGTCGCCGCGCGCCGACGCCGAGGAGCTGGCCGCGGCCGTGCACGGGGTGAAGCGCTCCGAGTTGCACGCCGTGCCCGACAGCGCGTTCGACGCCCGGTTCTGGGAGTTCGTGGCGCGCCGCGAGGCCGGCGAGCCGCTCCAGCACATCACGGGCCGGGCGTTCTTCCGCTACCTGGAGCTGAAGGTCGGCCCCGGCGTGTTCGTCCCGCGCCCGGAGACCGAGGTGATGGTCGGCTGGGCGCTGGAGACGCTCCGCGACATGGATGTCCGCGACCCCTTGGTCGTCGACCTCGGGACGGGGTCGGCCGCGATCGCCCTGTCGATCGCCCTGGAGGCGCCCCGCGCGCGCGTGCATGCCGTTGAGAAGGACCCCAAGGCGTTCGTGCACGCGACCCGCAACATCGAGGAACTCGACGAGCGCGGCCGCGTCCGCCTGCACCTCGACGACTTCGCCGCCGCCCTCCCGGAGCTGAACGGCACCGTCGACCTCGTCGTCAGCAACCCGCCGTACATCCCGATGAGCGAGTGGGAGTACGTGCCCCCCGACGTCCGCGACCACGACCCGGCGGACGCGCTGTGGGGCGGCGGCGACGACGGCCTGGACGCGATCCGCGTCGTCGAGCGCACCGCCCGCCGGCTGCTGCGCCCCGGCGGCTACGTCGCGGTCGAGCACAGCGACCTGCAGGGCAACGGCGTGTACTGGATCTTCGCCGAGGAGAACGGCTGGCGGGACGTCCGCAACCGCCGCGACCTCACCAACCGGGACCGGTTCGTCACCGCCCGCCTCGCCGCCGACTAGCCGCATGCGGCGCGGGCAGGCCGCGCGGCGCGGCTATCCTGGGGCGTGCCAGAGGACGAGCGCCGCGAGATGGGAAGACGGGCGACCGTGAGCCGACGTTATGACTGCTCCGAGCCGATGGAGCGCACCCGTGGAATCGCCGAGGCCGTCTCGGCCGTGCGGCGCGGCGAGCTGGTCGTCCTGCCGACCGACACGGTGTACGGGGTCGGCGCCGACGCGTTCACGCCCGCCGCCGTGCAGGCGCTGCTGGACGCCAAGGGCCGCGGCCGCGACATGCCGCCGCCCGTGCTGGTCGGCTCCGTCCGGGCCGCGACCGCGCTGGTCGAGGATCTCGGCACCTACGGCCAGGACCTCATCGACGAGTTCTGGCCGGGCGCGCTGACGCTGGTGTTCCGCGCGAACCAGAACCTCATGTGGGACCTCGGCGAGACCAAGGGCACCGTCGCCGTGCGGATGCCGATGCACGAGCTGGCCGTGGAGGTGCTCAAGGAGACCGGGCCGCTCGCCGTCAGCAGCGCGAACCTGTCGGGCGAGCCCGCCGCGCGCACCGCCGAGGAGGCGGAGAAGATGCTCGGCGACTCGGTCCAGGTGTACCTGGACGGGGGCCGGTCGGGGCATGCCGACCCGTCCACGATCGTGGACCTGACGGGGTCGGTGCCGCGCCTCCTGCGGGTCGGCGCCATCCCCGAGGACAAGATCCGTTCCGTGGTCGGCGTGCTGCTCACGGAGGAGGACGAGGCTCCCGAGCCCGCGGAGCTCACAGCGGCCCCCTCCGCCGCCGTGGAGTCCAAGCCCTCCCTCACCAAGCAGCCCGCGGCCGAAGCGCCCCAGGCGCCCGCTGAGCCCGCCTCCGCCCCCGCTGAGCCCGCCGCCGCACCCGCGGAATCCGCGACGCCTCCGGCGGAGCCGGCCGACGCGCCGGACCCCGAGGCGCCCACGGAGCCCACGGCAAAGCCCAAGGACGAGTAGACACCGGCACAAGCAGAAACGGCCGGGCAGGGAATCACCTGCCCGGCCGTTCTATGTCCGGCCACCGCCGACGGTCACGGCCCCGTCCGTGACCTCAGCCGGCGCCGACCTCAGCGTTGCGATCGCGTGCGAAGCCAAGTTCGAGCGTGCGAGAACTTGATCGCGCAGCGAGCCCCCAGGGCGAGTCGGAGCGATGCAGCGATCGCCGCGTTGCCCGTTGAAGGGAGGGCCCCCAGGGCCCGACCGCCGAGGGGAATGCAGTTAAAACAGCTTCTTGCCCTTGCCGTAGAGGTACTGGCCGGTCTTCTTGTTGCGGCCGCACTCCTGGACCCACAGGTGCCAGCTGTAGGAGGAGCTGGTCTTGATCTTGACGGTGGCCTTGCCGTCGTAGTTGTACTGGGTGCCGCTGGAGGTGTAGCCGACGATCTTGAAGCGGGACCAGTACTTCTTGGTGCCCTCGGTGAAGAGGAACCGGACGCAGGCTGTCCAGCCGTTCTTCTTGCTGTCCCGGAGGTATCCGGTGACGTAGGTGCTGCCGCCCTGGCGGGTGTAGGTGCCCCAGGCGCTCACGCCGCCGTAGGAGTTGTAGGGCGCCCAGCTGTGGGTGGTGGCGGCCTCGGCGGGAGCGCCGGCGAGGGCCGTGCCGGTCAGGAGTGCGCCGGCGGTCAGGGCTACGGCTGCGAATCGCCGCATTGGTCCCTCCATGCTCATGAATCACGGGTTAGCGGCGGATAACCTAGCAGTGATACCAAGATCATCTTTACGGTTTTCTTACCGTACGGCCAGGGGCGGCCGAAAAGATCGGTTCACCTGAACCAGCGCGGCCGTCCCCGCGTCCAACAGTCCGGACGCGGCACGCGCCGGGGCCGGAACCCGTCTCCCGAGGGGTTCCGGACGGGCTTCCCCGGTGCGCCACGGCGCCGCGGACGGCCGGTCATGACGAAGATCTCATTCATCCGGCGGCGCGGCCGGCGGGCGGTGCGCGGCGGGTCTTGCCGGCACGGCGCGCGCAACGGTGAGACCATTCGGGGAATGCGCGGCCGTGTTCGGAGGCCCGTGATCGCCGCGGGCGTGGTCCTGGTGACCGTGGTCTTCCTGCTGCCCGCGGCGGCCGCCGCGCCCGTGCCGCGCGAGAGCATCCCGACCTACGACGTGGTCCTCACGCTGGGCCGCGACGGGGTGGTGCGCGTCCGGGAGACGATCACCTACGACTTCGACCGGGGCGGCGAGCACGGGATCGTGCGCCGGGTGCCGTTCCGCCGCGCGAACCGGCTGTTCGACGTGCGGGACGTCAGCGCGGGCTCGTCGACGGGCGCCCCGGCCCGCGCCCGGACCATGCGCTGGCTGAACGACCTGCAGATCACCGTCGGGGACCGGCACCGCGAGGTCCGCGGCCGCCAGGCGTACGTGATCGAGTACGCGGTGGGCTGGGCGTTCACCCCGTACGCCGACCACGACGAGCTGGTCTGGGACGCGATCGGGACGAGCTGGGACGTGCCGATCGGGGACGCCGTCGTCCGGGTGGAGGCGCCGGTCCCGCTGCGGCACGCGACGTGCCGGGCGGGCTCGCCGGGGGCGACGACGCGCTGCCTCGGCGTCCGCGACGGGCGGTACGCGGTGGACTTCATGCAGAGCGCCCTCGCCCCGCACGAGGGGATGACGGTGCGGGTCCGGCTGCCGAAGCACGCGGTGGCCGTCCCGCCGCCGCACTACGCCCGGCCGCACTGGGCGGGGACCTGGCCGGGCTCGGCGGTGCTCGCGCTGGCGCTGGCCGCGGTGGCGCTGGCGGCGCGGAGGCCGGCGCCGCACCGCAGGGCGGGCGCGGCGCTGGCGGTGGTGGGCGCGCTGCTCGTCCTGTCGGACGCCGCGGACGACGTGCTGGACCGCGGGCCGTGGGCGTTCTCGCTGGGGGACCGGTCGCTGGCGGGCCTCGCGCTGGTGATCGCCGGGACGGCCGTGATGTGCTCCACGACGTCCGGGACGGCGCGATATGCGGCGGATGTGGCCCGGTGGGACTAGAGTTGGCCGGTCGTGACGGCGAACCGATCGTGATCGACGATCGTCTTACCCGGTCGGGAACCCCGGCGCGGTGACGGTGCGTTCAATCGGGGCATGTCGCAGGGTGATCGCGGACGGCGCGGTCGCGGACGGCGGTGATCGGCGAAGGGAGGCGCAGGGGAGTTGCGGGAGTACCTGCTGACCATCCTGGTCGCCGCGCTGGTCGCCTACCTGCTGACGCCCGCCGTCCGGCGCTTCGCCGTCTGGTTCGGCGCGCAGGCCGTCCCCCGGGACCGCGACGTGCACGTCATCCCGACGCCCCGGCTGGGCGGGCTGGCGATGTTCGGCGGGATGGTGGCGGCGCTGGTCGTCGCGTCCGGGCTGCCGGAGATGCGCAAGGTGCTGGCCGCCGGCGACATCGGGGTGGGCAAGGCGCTGCTGATGTCGGGCGGGCTGATCGTGCTGGTCGGGATCGCCGACGACCGGTGGGAGGTCGACCCGCTCACCAAGTTCGCCGGGCAGGTGGCCGCCGCCGGGATCTTCATCATGCAGGGCATCCAGATCTACTCGATCCCGCTGCCGAACGGGGAGTCGCTGTCGCTGCCGCCCGCCTACGGGGTGCCGCTGACGGTGTTCGTGGTGGTCGCGACGATCAACGCGGTGAACTTCATCGACGGCCTGGACGGGCTGGCGGCCGGGGTCGTCGGGATCGCCGCGCTCGGCCTGTTCGGCTACGCCTACCTGCTGACCAAGACCAACGGGATGACCACGCTGAGCGGGGCGACGCTCACCGCGGCGGTGCTGTTCGGGATGTGCCTGGGCTTCCTGCCGCACAACTTCAGCCCGGCGAAGATCTTCATGGGCGACACCGGCTCGATGCTGATCGGGCTGCTGCTGAGCGCGTCGACCATCCTGCTGACCGGGCAGTTCGACCCGGCGGTGCTGTCGAACGGGCTGTTCCCGCTGTACGTGCCGCTGCTGCTGGTGCCGGCGGTCGCGGCGGTCCCGTTCATGGACATGCTGCTGGCCGTGTGGCGCCGGACGAACCAGGGCAAGTCGCCGTTCTCGCCGGACAAGCAGCACCTGCACCACCGGCTGCTGCAGCTCGGCCACTCCACCCGCCGGGCCGTGCTGATCATGTACTTCTGGGTCGGGCTGCTGGCGTCCGGGCTGGTCGGGCTGGCACTGTTCGACGCCGCGTGGATCACCCTCGGGGTCACGGTCGTGGTGGCGGTCGCCGGGGTCGTGCTGATGCTGCGGCTCGGCCGGCCGCGCGGCCGGCGGCGGAACGCCGCGGCGGAGCCGGGCGACACGGGGCAGCAGCCCGCCGCCCGCCCGCAACTGCCGGTCTGACCGCCGGACGGACGGTCTACTACAGCGCGTCGAATACCATTCGGATCGAACGTGCGGAGCGGGCGGGGCGACCTCCCTCTCGCAGTGTTCACGCCTCGTGTCCGCCGCGGTCCGCGGCCCGCGGCGCGTCCCGGCCGTTCCCCGGATCGGGCGCCGTGACCTGGGTTAAGGTCCGTGGTGCGAGTGTGGCCCGCAGCCCGGAAACCACCCGGGCAGGGCGTTACCTCTAGGGTAATTGTGGACATTCCGGACGCTTGTGATACCTTTCACGAACAAGAGACGACCACTGAACGTGACCAGCCGGAGCCCTCATGCAATCTTCCGACGCCCGGATGCTCCGCGGCGCCGCGATCCCGACCGGGGCGGTCGGGGTGGGCGCCGTCCTGATCGGCCTGCTGACGGCGGGCGGCAAGGGCGCGCTGGCGGCGGCGCTGGCCACCGTCGTGGTGCTCATCTTCTTCTCCATCAGCGCGATCGCGGTCTCCTGGGCCGGGAAGATCTCCGCCCAGACGATGATGCTGGCCGCGCTGGCCAGCTACGTGGTGAAGATCTTCGCGGTGATGGTGCTGGTCACGGCGATGGACGGGGTCTCCCTCTGGAACACCACGGTGTTCGGCTGGGCGGTGATCGCCCTGGCCCTGTGCTGGATCGCCGCCGAGTTCCGCGTCGCCCTACAGCGGAGGCCCTACGTTGACGACCCCGAAAGCGCCCTGGACCGGAGTCCGTGATGATCCCGCCTCGCACGGTCCGGGCGGACTACTCCAATATGACCACCGCAGGCATGGCCTGCTATCGTCCGGAGCGCGATGAGCGAGCAGAAGCCCCGGCCGGAGGACGGCCAGCGGGAATTCGCCGACGTCGCCTGGTCCGTGCCCAGCTACCTCCTGTCCGGCATGACTATCTGGGGCGGGATCGGGTGGCTGCTGGCCTGGTGGAGCGGGTGGCAGTGGCTGATCCCGGTCGGCCTGATCATCGGCGTGACGCTCGCCATCTACCTGGTCTACGTCAAGTACGGTCGCCACTCCGTCTGAGCGGCCCCGCCGCCGAAGAAGCCTACGTGAAACATCACCACATTGATGAAGGGAACGCCGCGTGAACGCGCTGACGGTCCTCGCCTCCTCCGGTGGAGATGAGTTCCAGGCCCCCGGGCCTGAGATCTTCGACTTTCCGCCCCTCTTCGACGGCGCGCCGAGCTGGCTGACCAAACCGGTGCTCTTCGCGGTCGTCGGCTCCCTGGTCGTCTGCGCGTTCTTCTGGGCCGCCTTCGCCAAGCCGAAGCTGGTGCCGCGGGGCGCGCAGAACCTCGGCGAGGTCGGCTACATGTTCGTCCGGGACCAGGTCGCGAGGCCGTTCCTCGGCAAGAACACCAAGCAGTGGATGCCGCTGCTGATGTCGCTGTTCTTCCTGATCTGGATCTGGAACATCATGGCCGTCTTCCCGGTCATCCAGTTCCCGATCGCCTCGCACATCGCCTACCCGGCCGTGCTCGCAGGATTCGTGTACATCCTGAAGGTCTACCTGGGCATCCGGCACCAGGGCGCGAAGTACTTCACCAACATGCTGCCGAAGGGCCTGCCCTGGCCCGTCTACATCCTGCTGGTGCCGATCGAGTACCTCTCGACCTTCATCATCGCCCCGTTCACCCACGCGGTGCGGCTCTTCGCCAACATGTTCGCGGGCCACACGATCCTCGCGTTCTTCAGCCTCGTCGGCTTCTGGTTCCTGTTCGAGAAGCCCACCGTCGCCGGGTTCGGCGTCGGCATCATCGGGGTGATCGTCACCATCCTGATGACCACCCTCGAGCTGCTGATCCAGTTCCTGCAGGCGTTCCTGTTCGCGCTGCTGGCCGCGATGTACATCCAGAGCGGTCTCGAAGCCGATCACTAGACCTCCGGGTCGGACAGTGCCCCCCGGCGCGCGCCCCGAAACCGACAACCTCGAAAAGCCCAGACCGGCGGACACTCCGCCGGCCGACAGAAAAGGAATGAACCCATGACGGGAGTCCTCGCCGCCGTGAACGGTAACGTCACCGCGATCGGTTACGGCCTCGCGGCCATCGGCCCGGGCATCGGCATCGGCATCATCTTCGGCCAGGGCGTCAACGCGATCGCCCGCCAGCCGGAGCTGACCGGCGTGATCCGCACCAACATGCTGCTGGGCTTCGTCCTCACCGAGGCGCTCGCCCTGATCGGCCTGGTCGCGCCGTTCATCTTCAAGAGCGTCTGATCAGGAGCCGGACCCGAGGAGGGCTGCACACATGATCACGTCAGCGTCCGTGCTGGCCGCGGAGCAGAACAACCCTCTGATGCCGCACCCGTACGAGCTGGTCGTCGGGATCTTCTCCTTCGTCGTCGTCCTGGTCGTCGTCGGCAAGATCCTCACCCCGCGCATCCAGAAGACGCTGGACGAGCGGACCGACGCGATCGAGGGGGGTCTCAAGCGCGCCGAGCAGGCGCAGGAGGAGGCCCGCCAGACGCTGGAGCAGTACAAGGCCCAGCAGAAGGACGCCGCGATCGAGGCGTCGAAGCTGCGCAAGAAGGCCGAGGAGCAGGGCGCTCAGATCATCGCCGAGATGAAGGAGCAGGCCCAGGCCGAGGCGCGCCGCATCATCGACGCCGCCAAGGCGCAGATCGAGGCCGAGCGCCAGCAGGCGCTGTCCTCGCTGCGCGCCGAGATCGGCTCGATGTCGGTCGAGCTGGCCTCCCGCGTGGTGGGCGAGTCCCTTGAGGACAGCGCCCGCCAGAGCCGGGTGGTCGACCGGTTCCTCGAGGAGCTCGAGGAGCGCGCCCGCACGCAGGAGCAGATCACATCATGACCATCACGGGAGCGGTGAGCAGGGCGTCGCTGGCCGAGGCCAGGGAGCGGCTGGAGGCGGTCATCTCCTCCGCCGGCCCCGACCTCGACGGGCTGGGCGACGACCTGTTCGCGGTGCTGCACCTGATCGACCGCGAGCACGGCCTGCGGCGGGCGGTCTCCGACCCGGCGCGGGACGGTGCCGACAAGGCGCAGCTCGTCCGGATCCTGCTGGAGGGCAAGGTGTCGCCGGCCGCTCTCGGGCTGGTCGCCGACGTGGTCCGGATGCGCTGGTCCACCCCCTCGGAGCTGTCGGACGCGGTGGAGGCCCTCGCGGTCACCGCCGAGTCCGCCAGGGCGGAGGCGGCCGGCCGGCTCGACGACCTGGAGGACGAGCTCTTCCGCTTCTCCCGGGTCCTCGAGGGCGAGATCGAGCTGCGCGGCGCCCTCGCCGGCCCCGGCCTGCCCGCCGAGCGCAAGGCGGGCCTGGTCGAGGCGCTGCTGGACGGCAAGGTCCAGCCGGCCACGCTGACGCTGATCAGGGAACTGGTGCTGCGCCCGCGAGGACGTAGCCTGGAAGGCGGGCTGGCCGAGTACGGCCGGATCGTCGCCCAGCGGCGGCAGCGGCTGGTCGCGCTGGTCCGCACCCCGGTCGCGCTGACGGACGCGCAGCGCACCCGGCTCGCCGCGGTGCTCGCCGCCGCCTACGGCCACGAAGTACACCTGAACATCGAGCTCGACCCCACGGCGATCGGCGGCCTGTCGATTGAGA
This sequence comes from Spirillospora sp. NPDC000708, assembly GCF_040299565.1. Taxonomy (NCBI): domain Bacteria; kingdom Bacillati; phylum Actinomycetota; class Actinomycetes; order Streptosporangiales; family Thermomonosporaceae; genus Spirillospora; species Spirillospora sp. NPDC000708. Next base: position 22,750 of record NZ_JBEPCJ010000044.1, on the reverse strand, counting down.
TCGGGGACGAGATCATCGACGGCACGATCGCCGGACGGCTGGACGACGTCCGCCGGCGGCTCGGCACCGGCTGACGCCGGCAGAGCTGACCCCAAAGGGAGCAAGAGAGGAATCATGGCGGAGCTGACGATCCGTCCGGATGAGATCCGGAACGCGCTGGAGCGCTTCGTCCAGTCGTACGAGCCCGAGGCCGCCGCGCGCGAAGAGGTCGGCACCGTCGTCGATTCCGGCGACGGTATCGCCCACGTCGAGGGCCTGCCCTCGGCGATGGCCAACGAACTCCTCGAGTTCGAGGACGGTACCCGTGGCCTGGCTCTGAACCTGGACGTGCGCGAGATCGGCGCCGTGGTGCTGGGTGACTTCAGCAAGATCGAGGAGGGCCAGAAGGTCCGCCGCACCGGAGAGGTCCTCTCGGCCCCGGTCGGCGACGGCTTCCTCGGCCGCGTCGTGGACGCGCTGGGCAACCCGCTGGACGGCAAGGGCCCGATCGAGAGCACCGAGCGGCGGGCGCTGGAGCTGCAGGCCCCGACCGTCGTGCAGCGGCAGTCGGTCAAGGAGCCGCTGCAGACCGGCATCAAGGCCATCGACGCGATGACCCCGATCGGCCGCGGCCAGCGCCAGCTGATCATCGGTGACCGGCAGACCGGCAAGACCACGGTCTGCGTGGACACGATCATCAACCAGAAGGAAGCCTGGGACTCGGGCGACCCGGCCAAGCAGGTCCGCTGCGTGTACGTCGCGGTCGGCCAGAAGGGCTCCACGATCGCCAACGTGCGGCGGTCGCTGGAGGAGGCCGGCGCGCTGGAGTACACCACGATCGTGGCGGCCCCGGCGTCCGAGCCCGCGGGCTACAAGTACATCGCCCCCTACACCGGGTCGGCGATCGGCCAGCACTGGATGTACCAGGGCAAGCACGTCCTGATCGTGTTCGACGACCTGTCGAAGCAGGCCGAGGCCTACCGCGCGGTGTCGCTGCTGCTGCGCCGCCCGCCGGGCCGCGAGGCCTACCCCGGCGACGTCTTCTACCTGCACTCCCGCCTGCTGGAGCGCTGCGCGAAGCTGTCGGACGACCTGGGCGGCGGCTCGATGACCGGCCTGCCGATCATCGAGACCAAGGGCAACGACGTCTCGGCGTACATCCCGACGAACGTCATCTCGATCACCGACGGGCAGTGCTTCCTGGAGACCGACCTGTTCAACCAGGGCGTCCGGCCGGCGATCAACGTCGGTATCTCGGTGTCCCGGGTCGGCGGCTCGGCGCAGATCAAGGCGATGCGCAAGGTCGCCGGCACGCTGCGCCTGGCGCTGTCGCAGTTCCGCGACCTGGAGGCGTTCGCCGCCTTCGCGTCGGACCTGGACGCGGCGTCGCGCGCGCAGCTGGAGCGCGGCGCGCGCCTGGTCGAGCTGCTGAAGCAGCCGCAGGGCTCGCCGTTCCCGGTCGAGCAGGAGGTCATCTCGGTGTGGGCGGGCACGTCCGGTGAGCTGGACGAGGTCCCGGTCGCCGACGTCCGCCGCTTCGAGCGCGAGTTCCTCGACTACGTGGAGCGCGAGGACGCCGGCCTGCTGACCTCGATCCGGGAGACCGGGCAGCTGTCCGACGACGACCTCACCAGCCTCAAGAGCACCATCACGGAGTTCAAGAAGGGCTTCCAGACCAGCGAGGGCGACCTGCTGGGCGCGGATGAGCCCGTCGAGGCGATCGAGGACGAGGCCGTCGAGCAGGAGACGATCACCCGCGTCAAGAAGGGCTGACGGCCATGGCCGCACAGCTTCGTCAACTCCGGCAGCAGATCAAGACGGTCAAGTCGACCGCCAAGATCACGCGTGCCCAGGAGATGATCGCCACGTCGCGGATCGTCAAGGCCCAGCAGGCGGTGGCGGCCTCCAAGCCGTACGCCGACCGGATCACGCAGGCCTTGTCCGCGCTGGTGAGCCACCGTGTCGGGATCGACCACCCGCTGCTGCACGAGCAGCCGACCGACAACCGCAGCGCGGTGCTGATCATCACCTCGGACCGCGGATTCTGCGGCGCCTACAACGCCAACGTCATCCGCGAGGCAGAGTCGCTGATCACCGCGCTGCGCGAGCAGGGCCGCGAGCCGGTCCCGTACGTCATCGGCAACAAGGGCATCAACTGGTACCGGTTCCGGGGCCGGGAGCTCGCCGAGACCTGGCACGGGTTCAGCGACCGGCCCGACTTCGCCAGCGCCGAGCGGATCGGGCGGCGGCTGACGGAGGACTTCCTGAAGACCGACGCCGAGGGCGGGGTCGGGGAGATCCACGTCGTCTACACCGAGTTCGTGTCGATGCTGACGCAGAAGGTGCAGGTCCGGCGGCTGATGCCGCTGGAGGTCACCGAGGGCGACGGCGACGGGCAGGTCCTGCCGACCTACGAGTTCGAGCCGTCCGCGCAGGCGGCGCTCGACCTCCTGCTGCCCAACTACGTCGAGAGCCGCATCTTCCACATGCTGCTGCAGTCGGCGGCGTCGTTCCAGGCGTCGGTGCGGCGGGCGATGAAGTCGGCGACCGACAATGCCAATGATCTGCTCGGGGTCTACACGCGCCAGATGAACCAGGCGCGGCAGGCCGCGATCACCCAGGAAATCAGCGAGATCGTCGGTGGCGCTGACGCGCTCGCCGAGTCTGGCGGGGAGTGAAATGACTGCACAGGTAGAGACGGCGACCGCGACCGGGCGCGTCGCACGCGTCATCGGCCCGGTCGTCGACGTGGAGTTCCCCGCCGACGCCATCCCGGACATCTACAACGCGCTGCACGCCCGGATCACGCTGGGCGGCGAGGAGAAGACCCTGACCTTCGAGGTCGCCCAGCACCTGGGCGACAACATGATCAGGGCGATCTCGATGCAGCCGACGGACGGCCTGGTCCGCGGCGCGCCGGTGGTCGACACCGGCGAGTCCGTCGCGGTGCCGGTCGGCGACGTCACCAAGGGCCACGTGTGGAACGCCCTCGGCGAGGCGCTGGACGCCCCGACCGCGTCGCTGGAGATCAACGAGCGCTGGCCGATCCACCGCAAGGCCCCGGCGTTCGACCAGCTGGAGTCGAAGACGGAGATGCTGGAGACCGGCATCAAGGTCATCGACCTGCTGTGCCCGTACGTCAAGGGCGGCAAGATCGGCCTGTTCGGCGGCGCGGGTGTGGGCAAGACCGTCCTCATCCAGGAGATGATCCGCCGCGTCGCCCGCAACTTCGGCGGCACCTCGGTGTTCGCCGGCGTGGGCGAGCGCACCCGTGAGGGCAACGACCTCTGGGTGGAGATGGACGAGGCGGACGTCCTCAAGGACACCGCGCTGGTGTTCGGGCAGATGGACGAGCCGCCGGGCACCCGGCTGCGCGTCGCGCTGTCCGCGCTGACGATGGCGGAGTACTTCCGCGACGTCCAGAACCAGGACGTGCTGCTGTTCATCGACAACATCTTCCGGTTCACGCAGGCCGGTTCGGAGGTCTCCACGCTGCTCGGGCGCATGCCGTCCGCGGTGGGGTACCAGCCGACGCTGGCCGACGAGATGGGCGTGCTGCAGGAGCGGATCACCTCGACGCGCGGTCACTCGATCACCTCGATGCAGGCGATCTACGTGCCCGCCGACGACATCACCGACCCGGCGCCGCACACCACGTTCGCGCACCTGGACGCGACGACCACGCTGGCGCGGAGCATCTCCGAGAAGGGCATCTTCCCGGCGGTGGACCCGCTCGACTCCACCTCGCGGATCATGGACCCGCAGATCCTGGGGAACGAGCACTACGCGGTCGCCCAGGAGGTCATCCGGATCCTGCAGAAGTACAAGGAGCTGCAGGACATCATCGCGATCCTCGGTATCGACGAGCTCTCCGAGGAGGACAAGGTCACCGTCAAGCGGGCGCGGCGCATCGAGCGCTTCCTGTCGCACCCGATGTACGTGGCCGAGCAGTTCACCGGCCAGCCCGGTGTGACGGTGCCGAAGGACGAGACGATCGCCTCGTTCAAGGCGCTGGCGGAGGGCAAGTACGACCACCTGCCCGAGCAGGCGTTCTTCATGTGCGGCGGCATCGAGGACGTCGAGAAGAAGGCCAAGGAGCTGGAGAAGTAGTCCGCTCCGGCGGGGCGCCCGGACCGCTCGTCCGGGCGCCCCGCCGGAACCGCTCCAGTATTCGGAGGATTGAGACGTGGCAACCCTGAAGGTCGGGCTGGTGTCGCCGGAGCGCGAGATCTGGTCCGGCGAGGCCAAGATGGTGGTCGCGCAGACCATCGAGGGCTCGCTCGGCATCCTGCCGGGCCACGCCCCGGTGCTGGGCGTGCTGCTGGACGGCAGCGTGGTGACCATCGAGCCGGCCGACGGCGGCGAGCGGGTCAGCGCGATGGTCGGCAGCGGGTTCTTCTCCGTCGCGGGCGACGAGGTCGCGATCCTGGCGGAGCAGGCCGAGGTGGGCGAGGAGATCGACGTCCAGCACGCGCGGCAGGCGCTGGAGGACGCGATGGCCGGCGGCGGCGAGGACGCGACGCCGGAGCGGCGGGCCCGGGCGCGGCTGCGCGCGGCGGGCATAGAGGTCTAGTTTTCAGCGCGAGCGAACGGCGGGGGGACTTGGGCGGGCACCTGGCACTTGACGCGGGCGGGGTGCTCGCCGGGCTGGTCCTGGTGGCCGCGCTCGTGTTCGTAATGATGGCCGTGCGCCGCTGGCTGTTCGTCCGCGGCGGCGGCGCGGTCGAGTGCAGCCTGCGCACGCTGCCCGCGGAGACCGCCGGCCCGGAGGCCGCTCCGGGGGTGTGGCGCCTCGGTATCGGCCGGTACCGGGGCGACGAGCTGCACTGGCACCGCGTGTTCGGTTTCCGGAGAAGGCCCCGGCAGGTGATCCACCGCCGGGGCCTCGTCGTGTCCAACCGGCGGGCACCGGGGCCCGACGAGGCGGACGGCCTGCTGCCGGACGTCAGCGTGATCGAGGTGCGGGACGGCGCGCACGTGATGGAGCTGGCGATGGGCGCGGCGGCGCTGACCGGGTTCCTGGCGTGGCTGGAGGCGGCGCCGCCCGGCTTCCCGGTGGAGGTGCACCCGCCGGAGTGACCCGGGCGGCGTGACGCCGGGCGTGTCGGCTTGCGCAGGGTAAGGCGGCGGTATCGATACGGCCTGGTCCGCTCGGTGATCCTTGAGGCGGGCGGGTCGCGGGTTCATGATCGTCCCTGGTCAGAGCTCCGTTCCCGTCTCCGCAGGAGTGCACGTGCGCAAGCTGCTCACCGGCGCCGCCGTGGCGCTGTCCGCCGCCGTCCCGGGCGCGCTGGCCGCCGTCGGGCCGGGTGCGCAGGCGGAACCGTCCCGGCCTGTGCCCGCTCCGACGACCTCACGGGCGCCCGCGCCGGCGGCGCAGGCGCGGCCCGATCTGGCGAAGCTGGTCACGTTGAAGGACGTCCAGCGGCACCTGTCCGCGTTCCAGGAGATCGCCGACTACAACGGCGGGAACCGCGCGGTCGGCGGGCAGGGGTTCGGGGTCTCCGTCCGGTACGTCGTGGGGCGGCTGAAGAAGGCCGGGTTCGCGCCGAGGGTGCAGCGGTTCACGTTCCCGTACTGGCGGGAGCGGACGGCTCCGGTACTGGCGCGCGTGGCGCCGTCGAAGGCGTCCTACAAGGTGGGGACGGACTTCCTGACGTTCGCCTACTCGGGCGTGGGCCAGGTGACGGCCCCGGTGGCGGCGGTGGACCTGCCGTCGTCGGGCGAGGGGACGAGCGGCTGCGAGAGCGGCGACTTCGCGGGCTTCCGCAAGGGCTCGATCGCGCTGATGCAGCGCGGGACGTGCGCTTTCGCGACGAAGGTCGCCAAGGCGAGGGCCGCGGGCGCCGCCGCCGCGATCATCTTCAACAAGCCGGGCGAGAAGGGCCCGGTGAACGGGACGGTGGAGAGGCTCGCGCCGATCCCGGTCGTGGGCCCGTCCTACCAGGCGGGGTCCGAGCTGGCGAAGGCCGCGAAGAAGGGCGGCCTGAGGATGCGGGTGAAGGTCGACGCCGCGCACGGGAAGCGGTCGGCGAGCAACGTCGTCGCCGACACGCGGCGCGGCCGGGCCGGCAACGTCGTGCTGGTCGGCGCGCACCTCGACAGCGTCCCGGCGGGCCCCGGCATCAACGACAACGCGACGGGCGCGGCGGCGCTGCTGGCCGTCGCGGAGAAGATCGGCAAGCTGGGCGGCAGGGACGTGCGGAACCGGGTGCGGTTCGCCTGGTGGGGCGCCGAGGAGGAGGGCCTCGTCGGGTCCACGCACTACGTGCGGTCGCTGAGCGCCGCCGAGCGCGGCAGGATCGCGCTGGCCCTGAACTTCGACATGCTCGGCTCGCCGAACGGCACCCGCGCCGTCTACGACGGCGACCACTCCGGGCGCCTCGGCACCGTCCCGCCCGCCGGGTCCGGCGCGATCGAGAAGGTCTTCCGCGACTACTTCGCCGGACGGCACCTGCCGGTGACGCAGACGGCGTTCGACGGCCGGTCGGACTACGGGCCGTTCGTCGCGAAGGGCATCCCGGCCGGCGGCATCGAGACGGGCGCGGAGGGCGTGAAGACCGCGGCGGAGGCCAAGGCGTACGGCGGGAGGCCCGGCAAGGCGTACGACCCGTGCTACCACGCCAAGTGCGACCGGATGAAGAACGTCGACCTCAAGCTGCTCGACACCAACGTGGACGGCGTCGCGTACGCGACGCAGCGGTTCGCCGCCAGCACGCTGCCGGTGAACGGGGAGGCGCGCGTCGAGGCGCTGCCGGCGGCCCCGTACCGTCCCGAATGGCAGGGGCCCTACCTGGTCCGGTGAGCGCCGCCGGCGGCGGCGCGGGGCCTGCTCAGGCGGGCTTGATCGAGATGGCGCCCGCGTTGGTCTTGACCGTGACGTGCCGGGGCGCCGCCGAGTCCTGGTGGACGCCGGGGTCGATCCGCTTGCCGCCGGTGTCGGTGGACAGCGTGATCGCGTAGGGCCGGTCGGCGGGCAGCCGCAGCCGGACGGAGCCGGTGTCGGTGGTGGCCCGGACGCTGCTCGGCGCCGCGGCCAGGGCGACCGCGACGGTCCCGGCGTTGGTCTCGACGGCCAGCCGGTCGGCGGTGAGGCCGTCGGCCCGCAGCGCGCCCGTGTCGGTGCGCACCTCGGCGGAGGCGATGCGGCCGCCCAGCCGGACCTCGCCGCCGCCGGTCCGGGCCGTCAGCCGGTCGGACGTCAGGCCGGTCGCGGTGATCGACCCGGTGTCGGCGCGGAGGTCGGCGGTGGCGGCGCGGCCCGACACCCGCACGTTGCCCGACCCCGCGCTGAGGGTCGCCGCGGAGGTGCGCAGGTCGGTCGCGGTGACCGCGCCGGTGTCCCCGTGGAGCCTCACCGCGCCGGCCAGGCCGGTGACGCGGATCGAGCCGGAGCCGCCGTGCACCTCGACGGCCGTGGCGCGCGGCACCCGGATCTCGTAGGAGATCCGGCACGGGTTGGAGCCGATCACGCTGTGCCCGCACCTCGCGGACAGCGACAGCGTCCGCCCGCCGACGTCGTGCCGCGGCTGCGGCTTGTTGCGCCCGTTGGACCAGCGCAGATGCTCGGTGACCGTGATGCCGGGGGAGTCGGAGGCGGTGATCCGCACCGCCCCGTCGCCCGGCGACACCTTGAGCGCGCCGACGCCGTCCGGCGCGGTGTAGGTGCGGTCCTCGGTGTGGCGGCTGAAGCTGAGCCCGCAGCCCGCCAGCGCCCCGCCCGCCAGCACCGCCGAGCCGGCCAGCACCGCCGCGCCTGCCAGTGTCCTCACGTCGCGTCTCTCCCCGCCGCTCGCCCTGCACCCCGTCATGCGACAGCCTGCCGGACCGGGGGGCCGGGCCGACAGGAGGCGGGCAGGCGTCCCGGGGGTGGGGCTAACCCCACCCCATCCGGTGGCGCGCGTGTCAGCGCTCGCCGCCCGGCTTCCACAGCACGTCGCCGTGCTCGGCGTTCGCAACGCGGCACAGGATGAACAGCAGGTCCGACAGCCGGTTGAGGTACTTGGCGGTCAGCGGGTTGACGCCCCGGTCGGCGGCGTCCGGGGCGGTGCCGCCCGATTCGCCGACGGGCGCGGCGCCGTGCGCCTCCAGCGCGGCCCACGCGGACCGTTCGGCGCGCCGCGTCACCGTCCGCGCCACGTGCAGCAGCGCGGCGCCGGGGCTGCCGCCGGGCAGGATGAAGCTGCGCAGCGCCGGCAGGTCGGCGTTGTACTCGTCGCACGCCGCCTCGAGCCGTTCGATGTAGGACGGGTCGACGCGCAGCGGCGGGTACTCGGGGTCGGCCACCACCGGCGCGCACAGGTCGGCGCCCACGTCGAACATGTCGTTCTGGACGCGGACCAGCAGCGCCTTCAGCCCGTCGGGCAGGCCGCCGAGGGCGAGGGCCACGCCGATCGCGGCGTTGGCCTCCTCCACGTCGGCGTAGGCGGCCAGGCGGGGGTCGGTCTTGCTCGTCCGGGACGCGTCGCCGAGCGCGGTGCTGCCGTCGTCGCCGGTCCGGGTGTAGATCCGCGAGAGGACGACGGGGGTCTCCCTGTTCTTCGCCATGGCCGTCACACTAGCGCCGGGCCGTGCGGGCGGCGCCGCCCGGCGGCCCCGGACGGCCCGATGACGTCGGAAAACCGTTCGGTAGTGTTCGTCGCGTGTACGACTACGTGATCGTCGGTGCGGGCAGCGCCGGCTGCGTGCTGGCCGCCCGGCTGTCGCAGGACCCGTCGGCGAAGGTCCTGCTGCTGGAGGCCGGGCCGCCCGACGACGCGCCGGAGATCCGCATCCCGGCGGCGGTCGCGAGCCTGATCAAGGGCCCGTACGACTGGGACTACACGACCGTCCCGCAGGAGCACGCCGCCGGGCGCGCGGTGTACTGGCCGCGCGGCCGCACCCTCGGCGGCAGCTCGTCCACCAACGCGATGATCTACATTCGCGGGAGCCGGCACGACTACGACACCTGGCGCGACGCGTACGGCTGCGACGGCTGGGGCTACGAGGACCTGCTGCCCTACTTCCGCCGCGCCGAGGACCAGCAGCGCATCGCGACCCCGTACCACGGCACCGGCGGCCCGCTCCGCGTCGAGGACCTGCGCTACAAGCACCCGCTGACGCAGGCGTGGGTGCGGTCGGCGATGGCGTTCGGGCTGGCCGCGAACCCCGACTTCAACGGCGCCGACCAGGACGGCGTCGGGTTCTACCAGGTCACGCAGCGGCGCGGGCGGCGCTGGTCGGCCGCCGACGGCTACCTGCGCCCGGCGCTGCGGCGCCCCAACCTCACCGTCGTCACCGACGCGCTCGCCACCCGCGTCCTGATCGAGAACGGGCGGGCGGCCGGGGTCCGGTACGAGGCGCGCGGCGAGACGGTCGAGGCGCGCGCCTCGACGGAGGTGATCCTGTCCGGCGGCGCGGTGAACACCCCGCAACTGCTGATGCTGTCGGGCGTCGGCCCCGCCGGGCACCTGCGTGCGCACGGCATCGACGTCGTCGCCGACTCCCCGGTCGGCCAGGGCCTGCAGGACCACCCGTTCGTGAACGTCATGTTCGCGACCCCGCGCACCAAGGCGCTGTGGGAGCTGGCGAACGCCCGCTCGCTGGCGCTCCACGCCGCCTTCGCGCGCGGGCCGTACGCGTCCAACCTCGCCGAGGCGGGCGGGTTCGTCCGGACGGCCGGCGGCCTGCCCGCGCCGGACCTGCAGTACCACGTGCTGCCGACCCCGTTCCTGGACCAGGGACTCGTCGAGCCGTCCCAGCGGCTGCTGTCGGTGCTGGTCACGGCCATCGCCGTGGCGAGCCGCGGGTCGCTGACGCTGCGGTCCGCCAGCCCGTACGCCAAGCCGCTGATCGACCCCGCCTACCTCGCCGACAAGGCCGACCTGGACGTCCTGGTCGCGGGCGTCCGGCAGGCCCGCGAGATCGCCGCGGTCGGGCCGCTCGCCCATCTGGCCGGCGGCGAGTACGCGCCCGGCGAGGGCGTCCAGACCGACGAGGAGATCGCCGCGTTCGTCCGCCGCGAGTGCGCGACGCTCTTCCACCCGACGAGCACCTGCGCGATGGGCGGCTCGGACGGCGCGGTCTGCGACCCCGAGCTGCGCGTCCGCGGCGTCGACGGCCTGCGCGTCGTGGACGCCTCCGTCATGCCGTCGGTGCCGCGCGGCAACACCAACGCCCCCACCATCGCGATCGCCGAGCGCGCCGCCGACCTCATCCGGGGCCGCACCCCGCTCCGCCCCGCCAACCGCTGACCAGCTCGAACCCCGGACGGGGCCGCGGCGGTCAGGACGGGTCGGCGCCCGCCCCGCGGAGCAGGGCGCCCGCCATCTCGCCGGTCCGCGCGGCGATCTCTGCCGCGGGCATGGCCCGGTCGTGCTCCAGCCACCAGGTGATCGACTGGACGAACATCGCGCCGAGCACGGTCGGCACCAGGCCGTCCGCGGACGCCCGCGCGGACGGCCCGGCACCGGAGAGGTGCTCGGTGACCATGGCGGCCAGCGAGGCGCGCATCCGGTCGGCGAACCACGGGCTGCCCTTGCGGCCGAGCAGCGCGCCGTACAGCCGGTGGTATTCGCCGATGTGCTCGAAGAACGCGGTCCAGCGCTCGCGCGGCGGGCGCTCGTCACCGCCGACCTCGCCGAACAGCGCGGCCGTCGCCTCGTCGAAGACCTGCTCGACCAGGTGGTACTTGTCGCGGTAGTTGCGGTAGAACGCGGCCCGGCTGACCATCGCGCGCTCGGTGATCTCGCCGACGGTGACCCGTTCGAGGCCGCGCTCGCCGATCAGGTCGATCAGCGCCTCGCGGAGCAGGGTGCGCGTCCGCCGCACTCGCAGGTCCTCTTTACGGGGCAATTTCCGGCTCCTGTCTCGGCTGGGACGGATCGCCCGGTCTGAACCTTGTGGACAGATCCTCCCATACGAGACACATTGTCTCATGAAAGCCATCAAGGTCCGCGCCTTCGGCGCACCCGACGTCCTGCGCCTCGAAGAGGTCCCCGACCCCGTCCGCGCGGCGGGCCGGGTGTTGATCTCCGTCGACTACTCGGCCGTGCTGTTCGGCGATGTCATCGTCCGTTCGGGCCGCCACCCGTTCCCGCTGCCGTACGTTCCGGGCATCGAGGTCGCGGGGCGCGTCGTCGAGGCCGACGACCCGTCCCTCGTCGACCGCCGCGTGGTCGCCACCACCCCGCAGAACAGGGGCGGCTACGCCGAGCTCGCCGTCGCCGAGGAGAGCGGCGTCTTCGCGGTTCCCGACGCCCTGGACCTCCGGACCGCCCTCACCGCCTTCCAGGCCGGCGCCGTCGCGCTCGAACTGCTCGCCGGGACCGGTGTCGAGGCGGGCGAGACGGTCCTGGTCACCGCCGCCGCAGGACGCGTCGGGTCGCTGCTCGTCCAGCTCGCCGCGGCGGCCGGGGCGCGGGTCGTGGCCGCCGCGCACGGGGAGGCGAAGCTCGCGGCCGCCGCCGGGTTCGGCGCGGACCTCACCGTCGACTACGGCGAGGAGGGCTGGGCGGACGAGGTGGTCGAGGCGACCGGCGGCGGAGTGGACGTGGTCCTCGACGCGGTGGGCGGCGCGACGGCGGCGCGGGCCATGGACGCGGCCGCCACGGGACGGGGCCGGATCGGGATCTACGGCTTCACGTCGGGAGAGTGGGCGCCGCTGGACGCACGGGTGATCGGCGCCCGCGGGCTCACGGTCGTCGGCGCGCTCGGGATCGCGTTCGCCAAGCCGCCGGCCGAGCAGCGCGCCGCCGCGGAGCGGGCGCTGGAGGCCGCCGCGTCCGGTGAGCTGAGCCCCCGCGTGCACGCCGAGTTCTTCCTGGACGAGGCGGCCCGCGCGCACACGGTCCTGGAGGCCCGGGAGAACATCGGCGCCGTCCTGCTGAAATGAGCCGGTCGGGAACGACCCGGTGAACGGAGAACGCCCCCGTCGGATGACGGGGGCGTTGGCGGCTCGGGTCGCTGTGCGGGCTTCACCGCTTGAGCGCCTTGGCGAGGCGGGCGCGGCGCGCCTGCCGGGCCTCGGCCCGCAGCCTGCGCGCCCGGTCCTCTCCGGCGATCTTCATGAACTCGTAGCTGATCATGGTCGGCTCCCTTCGTCGTCGTCGTGCGGTTCGGTCAGGTCGGGTCGTGCTTCAGCGCTTGAGCGCCTTGGCGAGGCGGGCGCGACGGGCGTTGCGCGCCTCGGCCTGCCGCTCGCGTACGCGGTCGGCGATGATGACCCGGCTGATGTCCGTGCTGTACATGCCCTGCTCCTTGTTTCCGCCGGGCCCTCTTGGCCCGACATGTACAAGGTTCGCCCTAAGGCCCCGGGGCCCACATCGGGACGACGCCCTATTCGCGCGCCTTAGGACGCCTTAGTTCCAGGCGCCTGAGGCTCAGGTGCCTTAGAGGGCGGCGTAGGCGGTGCCGGACGCCTTAGGCGGACGGGTCTGACCTCAGGAAACGGCGCGGACGAGGAGGTCGGTGAGGGCCTGCCCGGCGGACTCGTCCAGGGGCGCGTGGTCGAGCATGAGCCGGTACCACAGCACGCCGTAGACGACGTCCATCAGCAGTTCGGGATCGGTGCCGGCGGCGATCTCGCCGCGCTCGGCGGCGCGGTCGAGGATGCCGCGGAGCGCGGCGCGACGGGCGAACAGGAACCGGTCGCGGAACGCGCGGGCGAACGCCGGGTCCAGGAGCGCCTCGGCCATCAGGCCGATGAGGACGGGGCGCTGGCCGCGCTCCCGGAACGTCGCGGCGAGGAACTCGGCGAGGTCGCCGGGGAGGGAGCCGGTGTCCGGGACGGTGATGCGCTCGTCGGCGAGCTCGACCAGGCCGTCCAGGACGACGTCGGCCTTGGACGGCCACCAGCGGTAGATCGTCTGCTTGCCGACGCCGGCGGCGGCGGCGATGCCCTGCATGGTGAGGGCGGCGTAGCCGTGCTCCTGGAGCCCCTCCATCGCGGCGTCGAGGATCGCGCGCCGTGCCGTCTCGCTGCGTGGCCGTCCCATGCGGGCCAGTTTACAAGACGCGGCGTCTCGATTTAATATCGAGACGTCACGTCTTGAAATGGAGGCGCGGAATGCGCGTTGTGATCATGGGTGGGACCTCCGGCATCGGGCTGGCGGCCGCGGAACTGCTGGCGGCGCGGGACGCCGAGGTGATCGTCACCGGCCGGGACCCGGCGAAGTTCGCCGCGGTGAAGTCCGCGACCGCGGAACGGGTCGACGGCACCGACGAGGAGGCGGTCGCCGCGTTCTTCGAGCGGACCGGCGAGATCGACCACCTGGTGCTCGCCTTCAGCCCCGGCGCCGTCGGCATGGGCCCGATCGGGCAGGCGCGGCTGGCCGACGTCCGCGCCGCGTTCGACGGGAAGCTGTTCCCGTATCTGTCGGCGATCCAGCACGCGAAGGTGACCGGGTCGATCACCTTCGTGTCGGCGGCGTCCGCCCGCGCGGCGCTGCCGGGGACGGCGGCGCTCGCCGCGGTGAACGGCGCGATCGAGCGGATCGTGTCGCCGCTGGCCGCCGAGCTGTCGCCGGTCCGGGTGAACGCGGTCGCGCCCGGCGTCGTCGACACCCCGTGGTGGTCGTTCCTGCCGGACGAGCACCGGGAGGCGCAGTTCGCCGAGGCCGCGGGCGGGCTCGCGGTCAAGCGGGTCGGCACCGCCGAGGACGTCGCCGAGGCGATCGCGTACCTCGTCGGCGCGACCTACGTGACCGGCACGATCCTGCCCGTGGACGGCGGCTTCACCATCGCCTGAGCCGCCGCGCCGGTGCGGCGCCCGCACCTGGCGGGCGCCGCTTGCGGTCCCGCGTCGCGGGCGCCGCCCGTGCCTCAGCGCTTGTAGCGGCGGCCGTGGATCATGTTGATCAGGCCGAGGACGCGCGCCATCTCCTTCTCCGTGCGGCCGAACGACGTCAGGTTCATGGTGGCGAACCGCTGCCGGGTGATGGCCTTCGGGCGGGCGAACTCGCGCAGCCCGTCCGCGCCGTGGATGCGGCCGAAGCCGGACTCGCCGACGCCGCCGAACGGCAGCGCCGCGACCTGCGCGAACGCGGCGAACGCGTTGATGGACGTCATGCCCGAGCGCATCCGGCGGGCGGCGTCCATCGCCCGGGACCTGCTGCCGGAGAAGATCGTCCCGGCGAGGCCGTAGCTGGTCCGGTTGGCCTTCTCGACCGCCTCGTCCAGGTCCTTGACCCGGTGGACGGTGATGGTCGGGCCGAACGTCTCCTCGCAGACGGCGGACGAGTCGTCCGGCACGTCGGTGAGCACGACCGGCTCGACGTAGGGCTTGCGGACCGACTCGGCGCCGCCGACGACGGCCTTGCCGCCCTTGGCGAGGGCGTCCTTGATGTGGCGCTCGATGACGTCGAGCTGGCCCGGCATGGTGATCGGGCCGTAGGCGGCCTCGCGGTCGAAGCCGGGCCGCAGCTCCTTCGCCTTCTCGGTGATCTTGCCGAGGAAGCGGTCGTAGACGTCGTCCAGCACGTAGATCCGCTCGACGCCGATGCAGGTCTGGCCGGCGTTGGACATCGCGCCCCACAGCGCGGCGTCGGCGGCGGCGTCCAGGTCGGCGTCGGAGTCGACGATGCAGGCGTCCTTGCCGCCGCACTCGGCGACGATCGGGGTGAGGTTCTCGGCGCAGGCGGCCATCACCCGCTTCGCGGTGCGGCCGGAGCCGGTGAAGGCGATCTTGTCGACGTCCGGGGACGAGGCGAGCGCGGCGCCGGTCGGGCCGAGGCCGGTGACGACCTGCAGCACCGGGTGCTCGGGGACGACGCCCTCGACCAGCTCGGCCAGCAGCAGCCCGACGCCGGGGGTGAACTCCGACGGCTTGAAGACGACCGCGTTGCCGGCGGCGAGCGCGTAGGCGATCGAGCCCATCGGGGTGAAGATCGGGTAGTTCCACGGGCCGATGACGCCGACCACGCCGAGCGGCTGGTACTCCAGCTCGCAGCGCTGGTTGATGGCCATGAGGCCGGGGTAGACGGTGCGCGGGCCGAGGATCTTGCGGGCGTTGCGGGCCGCCCAGTCCAGGTGGGAGATCGCCATGATCGTCTCCAGCTGGGCGTCCTGCACCGGCTTGCCGGTCTCCTGGTGGATGACCTCCGCCATCCGGTTGAGGTTGCGGGTGAGCGCCCCCTTGACGTTCAGCAGCCGGAGGCGGCGCTCCTTCCAGCCGAGGGCGCGCCACCAGCCGGCCGCCTCGCGGGCCCGCTCGAGCGCCTGCGCGACGGCGGCGGCGTCGTGCACGGGGTGCTCGCCGACGACCTCGCCGGTGGCCGGGTTCAGGGACGCGAACGTCTCGGTGCTCTCCGTGGCCACGGACATGCGGAACCTCCCGGGAGGAGCCTGGTAAGTGGTTACTTGCACTTGTGTACTCGCTAGTAAATCACTCTAGGCGGCCGGGTGTCCCCGCCCGGCGGTCCGTACCCGCTCAGGCGTCCGGGATCCAGCTGCCGTGGAAGCCCGCCGGAACCCGGCGGGGGAGCCGCACGCTCGCCGTCCGCGACAGGTCGGCCGCGTCCAGGACGACGAGTTCGGCACTGGACGGCCCGGAGACGATCGACATCAGCCAGCCCTCGTCCTCCCCGCGCGCCCCCTCGGCGGGGACGAAGACCGCCTCGCCCACCGACGCGTCCTCTCCGAACTCCCGCACGGACGAGGAACCGTCCAGCAGGTCGTACTTCACGACGGCGTCCCCCGCGACCGTGTAGAGGAAGCGGTGGCGGCGGCCGGTCCGGGCGTCGTCGTGGGTCGGGAACTCCACGTTCCGGTCGTCGAGCCGCTCCTCGACGGCGCGTCCCGTGGCGGGGTCCAGGGTCCAGCGGTACAGGTGCGCGCTCCCGGAGCGCGCCGCATGCTGCGCCGGGTCGCGCGCCGCGTCCCGCGCCGGGTTCACCGAGCCGCCGATCTCCTTCCAGATCGCGGTGAAGTCCTCGGGCCGGTACCGGACGCCGTCCAGCACGATCCGTCCGGCGGCGTCCTCGTGGGCGTTGCCGACGTGGAAGACATAGCAGGGGTCGATGCCGAACCAGCGCACGTCGCCGGGCGCGTCCCGCCGCATGACGCCGAGCCGGGCGCCGTAGGCGTCGTCCCAGCGGAACGGCATGCCCCGGCCGCCCAGCGCCAGTTCCAGGTCGAACACGACGGGGAGGTCCAGCCAGACCACGTGGTGCTCGGTGATCGCGAAGTCGTGCATCATCGTCGGTCCCGGAACCTCGATTTCGTGGCTCTCCACCACCCGCGATCCGTCCGCCGACAGCCGGTGGTACGTCAGGTACGGCGGGAGCACGCCGTAGCCGAAGAACAGCAGCTCGCCGGTCACCGGGTCCTGCTTGGGATGCGCGGTCATCGCGGTGGTGAGCGTCCCGCCGAAGTCGCACGGCCCGACCGTCCCGGCGTCCGGCGTTATCTCGTAAGGGAAGCCGATCTCGACCAGCGCGAGGATCCTGCCGCCGTGCGGGACGACGTGGGTGTTGGCGGGGACGGCCGTGAAGTCGAGCGTCCCGTCGTCCGCGGCGAACCGGGCGTCCTCGTCGAGGAACGTCCTGGTCCGCACCCACCGGTTCCGGTACCACTCGGCGCGCCCGTCGCGGAGCCGCACGCCGTGGATCATTCCGGGCCCGGTGAACCAGTGACCGCTCGGCCTGCCCGGCAGCGGGTTCGGGCCGTTGCGGAAGTACCGTCCGGTCAGCTCGGGAGGGAGCGTTCCGGTGACCTCCAGGCCGGTGGCGTCGATCTCGTCCGGGACCGGGGCGAGGGCGCCCTCCAGCCAGCCGGCGTTCCGCGTCGTCTCCATGCGCTGTCCTCCGCTGAGCCGTTCGAGGGGCCTTACCTGGGCGTTCCCGGTGCGGCGGCGCTCAGCGGACGGCTTCGCGGTCGATGCCGTGGCGGGCGAAGTACCGCTTCTGCGCGATCTCGGGGTAGCGGGCGGTGAAGACGATCGGGACGGTGAATCCGGCGATCTTCACGGCGACGAGCAGCGCGGTGTCGTCCGGCGCGGCGTGCTGCACGTAGGCCAGGACGAGCGCCATGACCGTGAAGCTGACGGCCCAGACGATCGCGATGACCGTGGTGATGCGCTTGAACAGGTCCGTCGCGGCGATCTCGGCGCTGACGTCGCGGCGGCCGACGCCCTCGGTGAACGGCCGTCCGGCGAGGAGCGTGCCCCAGGCGGTGAGCGCGAGCCAGCCGATCGCCAGGGAGGCGCCGTAGTCCAGCAGGGACGAGTCCGGGGCGGCGAAGGAGAGCGCGGTCAGCAGCGCCATGAAGACGATGGTCGACAGTTCGAGGATCAGCGAGTCGAGCCGGTGGCCCCTGCGCAGGTCCTGGGCGAGGAGGACGAGGGCCGCCCCGAGGCCGGCCGCCGCGCCGGCCTGGTCGCTCCAGCCGCTCACCACGGCGAGCAGGATCCAGGGGAGGAAGGTCCGGAGGTAGTAGAGCAGCATGGCGCGAGCCTCTCGTCGGGAGCGACGTTCCAACTTCGACATGTCAGAAGCTAGACGTGTCACAATCGACATGTCAACAGCGACGTGTCACAATCGAGTCATGAGCCTGCGACACGCGCTGCTGGGGCTGCTCGCCGAGATGGACGGCGCCAGCGGATACGACCTGCTGAAGGTGTTCGAGATCTCGCTCGGGACGGTCTGGCAGGCGACCCAGAGCCAGCTCTACGGCGAGCTCGGCAAGCTCACCGACGGCGGCCTGATCGAGGTCTCCGCCGAGGGGCCGCGCGGCCGCAAGGAGTACGCGATCACCGACGCGGGCCGGGACGAGCTGCACCACTGGATGGTGGACACCGACCCGAAGCCGAACCGCCGCGACGAGGTGATGCTGCGGGTCTTCTTCCTCGACCAGATCGCGCCCGAGGAGGCCGTCGCCTACATGGACCGGATGATCGACGCCCTCTCCGGCCGGCTCGACGACCTCGCCCGGCTCGAGGAGATCGTCCCGTGGGAGGAGGAGGGCGGCCTCACCGGCAACGGCCGGCTGACCATGGAGTACGGCAAGCGCTTCATGGCCATGCGCCGCGACTGGTTCGTCTGGGCGCGCGAACAGTACAAGGAGCGCCGCCCTGCCGGGGCGCCGGACCCCGCGGTGCCGTCCGATAGGGCCGGGGGATCCGGGCAGGCCGGGGGCTGACAAGCGTACGGCCGGGCAAGGCGGGGGCCTGCCCGGCCGTTATCCGTCCTGCCCTCCGCTTTCGGGCGGAGGGCAGGACTCAGTGCGGCGCGGCCGTCAGAAGTGGTCCGCGGCCCATTCGGCGAACGTCCGGGCGGGACGTCCGGTGATGCGCTCGACCTCCGGCGAGATCTCCGGCTCCCGGTCCACCGCCTCGGCGCGCACCCGCAGCAGCGCGTCCACGATCCCCTCGCGCATGTAGGGGCGGCTCAGCATCTCCTCCCGCGCCTGCTCGGGGGAGATCTCCTCGAACCGGACCGGGACGCCGGCGGCGGCGCCGATGATCTCGACCATCTCCGGATGCGTGAGCGCCTCGGGCCCGCTGAGCACCGGCTTCGCGCCGACGAGGCCGTCCGACAGCAGGGCCCGCGCGGCGACGGCGGCGATGTCGCGCTCGTGGATCGGCGTGCTGCGGGCCCGCGCGTACGGCTCGCGCACCGGCTCGCCGGCGCGGATCGCGTCCGCCCAGGCGAGCGCGTTGGTCGCGAACTCGCCGGGGCGCACGAACGTCCACTCCAGGCCGGTCGCCTCGATCGCGCGCTCGAACTCCAGGTGGTGGGCGCCGATCACGTTGCGCGGGTCGTCGTCGAGCGCGGCCGCCGACGACAGCATGACGACGCGCCGGACGCCGTGGTCGCGGGCGCGCTCCAGCACGTCGCCCAGGCCGTTCCAGAACACGGCGGGGTTGAGGAACATCGACGTGACGCCGTCCAGCGGCATCTCGTCGGTGCGGGCGACCTCCACCTCGCCGGGCAGCCGCGCGGTGGTGGGGTCGCGGGTCAGCGCGCGGACCTTCACGTCCGCGCAGAGCAGCTCGCCGACCACGTGGCGGCCGACGTTGCCGGTGGCTCCGGTGACAAGGATCATCGTTCGTTCTCTTTCCCTCGGGGGTGTCCCGCCCATCTTCAACCAAATGGATGAACTCGTCAACCAGCCGGATGTATGACGCCGTCAGCCGGGCGGTACGATGAACGGCGTGACGGAGGAGACGAGGCGGCCGCGGCGCGCGCCCGGCCCGGGCGAGCGCAAGCTGGACGCCGAGCGGTCCCGGCGGCTGCTCCTCGACGCGGCCCTGGACGAGTTCGCCGCCAAGGGCTACGCGGGCGCCCGCGTGCAGGACATCGCCGACCGCGCCGGCGTGAACAAACAGCTGATCAACTACTACTTCGGCGGCAAGGAGGGGCTGTACCGGGAGATCTCCGTCCACTGGCGCGAGACCGAGGCCCGGTTCAACGACCCGGACATCGGCCTGGACGAGGTGCTGATCCGCTACCTGCGGCACGCCCTCGACGACCCGCGCGGCACCCGGCTGAACGCCCTGCGCGGCCTCACCGGCACCTTCGACGGCGAACCGCCGATCGAGCGCGAGGACCTGTCGGAGCTGGTGCGGCGCCAGGCCGAGGGCGAGCTCGCCGACGACCTGGACCCGGCCGCGGTCATGCTCGTGATGATGGCCGTCGTCGCCGCGCCCGTCGTGCTGCCGCTCGCCGTCCACCGCGTCTTCGGCCTCAGCCCCGACTCACCCGAGTTCCAGGAGCACTACGCAGAACAGCTCCGGCGGATCGTCCGGCACCTCGCGGGCCGTCCCCGCGCGGAGGCCGGCAAGGGAACCGCCGCGGGAGGCGCGCGCGGTGCCGACGATGCGGGCGGCGCCGGGGGCGCGGGGGACTAGCCTCAGCTCTGCCAGAACAGGAACAGCGAGTGGCCCATCTCGATCGAGATGGCGCCGATCCCCAGCGCGTCCGTGATGTGGTAGATCAGGTGGAAGAAGCCCCGGTTGATCGGCCCGATCCACAGCAGCGCGATCAGCACCAGGAAGGCGTAGCCGCCGTACCCGCTGATCTGGTCCACCAGGCGGCGCGGCAGGTACGGCTCGACGATCCCGAAGCCGTCCAGCCCCGGGATCGGCAGCAGGTTCAGCAGTGCCGCCGTGACCTGCAGGAACGCCAGGAACGCCAGCCCCAGCCAGAACACCGCGTGGCCCTGCGCCGCGAAGTTCTTGTAGATCACCGCGAGCATGATCGCGAAGATGGCGTTGGACAGCGGGCCCGCCGCCGACACCAGGCTGTGCCGCAGCCGGCCGGGGATGCGGTGCCGCTCGATCCACACCGCCCCACCGGGCAGGCCGATCCCGCCGAGCAGGATGAACACCACCGGGATCAGGAAGCTCAGCAGCATGTCGGAGTACTTCAGCGGGTTCAGCGTCAGGTACCCCTTCGCCGCCACGCTCCGGTCGCCGGACCGGTAGGCGATGTAGGCGTGCCCGAACTCGTGCACGCACAGCGACAGCACCCACGCCGCGATCACGAAACCGAACAGCGAGACCCGCGCCCCCTTGGCCGGGTTGTCCCCGTACCGCCAGGTGAGCAGGCCGCAGATGACGGTCGCCGCCACGATCACGAGGAACACCGGGCTCGGCTGCACCGCCGAACGCCTCCGCCTCGTGAAATCCGCAACCATCGCCCCGACCCCTTCCGGTCCGCGCCGTCGATTCCTTGCAAGCTACCGTCTCGTAGGTGCGGACACGCCCCCGCGCCCGATCAGAGCCCCGCGATCCCCGGCACCACGTATGTGCGCAGGAAGCGGCGCAGGTCGTCCGGCTCCCGCTCCCGGTCCATCACGATCAGCGACGTGATGATCCGGAACAGGAACTCCACCGTCCCCTCGACCTCGATGTCGGGACGCAGCGTCCGCTGCCGCTGCGCCTGCTCGAAATAGGGCCGCACATAGTCGCAGCACAGCGCCAGGACGTGCTCCGCCGCGCCCGCCACCGCCGCCTGCATGTGCCCCGCCGCCTCCGGCACCAGGAAATGCGCGATCGTCGGTTCGTTGCGGACGTACTCGACGGCGTCCATCGTTCCCTCGACGATCGCCTCCGGCACCGACCGCTCGCGCCGCAACCGCACCGCCAGCCGGTCCAGGAAGCGGTGCAGGTCCCGCACGACCACCGCGAGGATCAGCTCGTCCCGCCCGCCGCTGACCGCCCGGTACACCGTCGCCCGCGACAGCTTCGCCGCGGCGGCGATGTCCTCCACCGTGGTCTTCGCCACGCCGAACCGGGAGAAGCACGCCTCGGCGGCGTCGATGATCCGCTCGCGCGTCGCGTCGGTACTGGCCGGGGGCATGGCCGAAACATTACCGGCAGGCGCGGCGCCGCTACGTCCCGCGCGTCAGTCCAGCGTGTACTCCAGCGACCAGGTGTGCCCGCCGTCGGTGACGGTGATCTGCCCGACGCCGCGGATGCCCGCCAGCTCCCCGGTCCCGGACGTCGGCACGATCAGCCAGCGCAGCCACTGGGTGCCGGGCGTGCCGTCCTCGGTGCCCGCGCTGTGCTGCAGCACGAACGTGCCCTCCCGGCCGTGCAGGATCCCCTGCACGTGCTCGATCCCCACGTACGCCACCGGCCCGGCCGCCGACTCCACCGTGATCAGCTCGGTGGTGCTGATGCCGACCAGGTCCCCGTGGAACGTCTTGCGGACGTGGACCCGCGTCAGCTTGTTGCCGCCCTGCTCGTCATAGGGCTTCTCGGCTTCCCACGCGTCGATGTCGAAAGCGCCGCTCGCTTGGAAGGTCATGCCCGCCATGATGCCCGCCACCACCGACAGCGTGCGAGACCCACTGACCGGTGACCTGCCGAAGCTCCTAGGGGGAGAGGGGGCGGTCGGCCGTCGTCCGGAGTGGATGTGCCTGTTTCAGAGATCGAGCTGCACCTGTTTTGGAGGCTGAGCTGAGCCGGTCTGAGAGGCCGAGCTGTACCGGTCTTAGAGGCTGAGCCTGCGCCGGTTTTAGAGGCTGAGCCTGTACCGGTCTTAGAGGCCGAGCTGCACCGGTGCGTCCGGGACCTCGCCGGTGATGAGCGCGCCCAGCAGTGCGGCGAGGTCGCGCGGAGAGAACACCTCGGGACCGCGGTGACGGGCGATGTCCTCAAGCCGCCACCAGCGGAAACCGACGATGTGCTCGCCGGCCAGTTCGTCGTCCGACATGGAGCCCCGAGGCTGGAACGACGCGGTGCGGACGACGAAGTAGTCATTGATCACGCCGTCGTGACCGGCGGCGTAGCCGGGACCGATGACCTCCTGATGCCACACATGCGGAGGATCGGCGCCGACCGCCAAGCCCACCTCTTCACGCAGTTCGCGACGCAGCGCGGCAAGCGGCGTCTCGCCGTCCTCGACACCTCCACCGGGAGCAGCCCAGACGACCACCTCACCGGCCTCTTCGGGAAAGACAAAACGGCAGAGCAGGACGCGGTCCTCTTCATCAAGAACGATCGCGCGAACCGAGCAACGCAGCTTCACCGATCATCCTCGGGGCTGGGGCTGGGGCTGGGGCTGGGGCTGGGGCTGGGGCTGGGGCTGGGGCTGGGGCTGGGGCTGGGGCTGGGGCTCTATGTGGGTCTGTGTCTTCCGACCTCGGGTTATGTAACCAGAACCGAGGGCGTGCTCGTTGTTGGCCCATGGGCGCTCAGGCCGTTCTCAAGGGGTGTTCGGGCGGTGGCGCGAGACGGGCTCTCGAATGGGGATATGGGGTGTTCGGGTGGTGGGGTGGCGCTTGCGTACGGGGCCGCCCCTCCAAAGTCAAGGGCGCCTTCGGCGTCGCTTCGCGATGGACTTCGTCC
>NZ_JBEPCJ010000043.1:24981-85447 GCF_040299565.1 Spirillospora sp. NPDC000708 | reverse complement strand
CCTCCTGCGCCCGGGGGGGCCGGGGCCTCCGGGGGGGGGGGTCCGCGCCGCCGGCCGCACCGGCGGCCAGGGCCCGGTCGCGCCAGCGGCGCTCGGCGCCGGAAACGTCCGGGTCCTCGGGGACCTCGGAGCGCAGGCGCTCCACCAGCGTCAGTTCATCCATCGTGGGCCTCCCGGTGGGGGTCGGCGGCGTCGCCGAGCGCGCCGCGGAGCTTGCGGCGGATCCGGTTCATCCGGGACCGGACGGTCCCGGACGGGACGCCGAGCGCCTCGGCGACCTCGTCGTAGGTCAGCCCGGCCCACGTCACCAGCAGCAGGACCTCGCGCTGCGCGGCGGGCAGCGCGGCGATCGCGCCGGCGAGGGCCTGGGAGCTGGCGCCGGCGTGCACCCGGTCCTCGACGGCGTCGGTGAAGGGCTCGGTGACCGGGTCCGTGCCGCCGCGGGCGAGCGCCCGCAGCGCGCGCACCTCGGCGCGGCGGTGCCGCCGGATCAGGTTGGTGGCGATCCCGTAGAGCCACGGGCGCGCGTCCGGGCGCTCCGCGTCGTAGGCGGCGCGGCGGCGGAACGCGACCAGGAAGGTCTCGGCGACGATGTCCTCGGCCGGGTCCTGGCCGAGGCGCCGCACCGTGTACCGCATGATCGCCGGGGCGTGCCGGCGGAACAGCGCGGCGAACCGCTCGGGATCGGACCGGGACGCGGCGATCAGCGCCGCGTCGGTCGGCTCCCCGGACGGCTCCGCGACGGGGTCCCGGACGGCTCGGGCGGCCTCTCCGGCGGGCGGCCGGGCGGGCTCTGCGGCCGGCGCCGGGAGGGGACGGACCGGTGACGACCGGCTTGTCGGGGGCATGGGCGGGCCTCTCGGGTCGAGGACTGATCATCCTTTGTTGCCCGGCCGCGCGCCCTTGGGTCCCCCGGGATCGAACACGTCCGCTCCCCAGAGCGTCTACAGTTCTGTAGACGTTCATGTGCGACCGAACAGGATGACCCCGGATGACCGCCGCCCCGGCACCCCTGGCCTTCGACGGCTCCCGCGTCGACGGCCCGCTCTTCACCGCCGTCACGCATCTCGCCCGCGACACCCGGTGGCTCAACGGCCCCCTGGAGTGGTGGACCAACGCCGGCCTCGCCGTCTTCGCCGTGCTGATGCTGGCCGCCTGGTGGCGGGCGCGGCACCGGGACGCGGCGGCGATGGCCCTCGCGCTGGCCGCCCCCGTCGCCGTCGGCGTCGCGTTCGCCGCCGCCGAGGTCGTCAAGAAGATCGTCGAGGAGCCGCGCCCGTGCCGGGCGATGCCGCACGCGTTCATCGTCGAGGCGTGCCCGGCGCCGTCCGACTACGCCTTCCCCAGCGGGCACACCACGGCCGCCGCCGCGGCGGCCGCCGCCCTGTTCCTGCTCGACCGGCGGCTGGCCGCCATCGCCGCGGTCTTCGCCGCCTTCGAGGCGTTCACCCGCGTCTACGTCGGCGGCCACTACCCCCACGACGTGGTCGGCTCGGTCGTCCTCGCGGTGCCGGTCGCCTGCCTCGCCGCCCTGCTGCTGCGCCGCGTCGCGACGCCGCTCGTCGGACGGCTGCGGCACGGCCCGCTGTCCCCGCTGCTGGCCGCCCGGCCCGCCGCCGGACCGGCGGGCGCGCGGCCGGTCACAGGTAGCGCAGCCACAGGTAGGGGACGCACAGGGCCACGGTGACGGCCGTGACGACCAGCCCGTAGCGGGTGAACCGCCAGAAGCCGATCGGGGTGCCGTTGCGGGCGGCGATGCCCAGCACGACGACGTTGGCGCTCGCGCCGATCGCGGTCGCGTTGCCGCCGAGGTCGGAGCCGAGCGCCAGCGCCCACCACAGCACGTGCCCGCCGGTCCCGGGGTGCTGCTGGACGAGGTCGGAGACGATCGGGCTCATCGTCGCGACGTAGGGGATGTTGTCCACGATCGCCGACAGCAGGCCCGACGCCCACAGCAGCAGCATCGACGCGGCGCCGAGGTCCCCGCCGGTCACGTCGGCCGCCGCCCGCGCCACGTGCGCGATGACGCCCGTCTCGACCAGCCCGCCGACCATCACGAACAGCCCCGCGAAGAACACCAGCGTCGGCCACTCCACCTCCGCCAGCGCCTGCTCGGTGGTGACCTTCGTCGCGGCGACCAGCAGCCCCGCCCCCAGCAGCGCCACCACCGACGGCTCGTAGTCCAGGACGGGGTGCAGGACGAACGCCAGGATCACCGCGGCGAGCACCGCCAGTCCCTGCCACAGCAGCAGCCGGTCGGTGATGGCCTCCCGCTCGCGCAGCGCCATCACCTCCGCCGCCCGGTCGGCGTCGTAGACGAACGCCGCCCGGAACAGCCACCGGCACAGCAGGCAGAACACCGCGATCAGCCCGACCACCAGGGGCGCCAGGTTGACGAGGAAGTCGTTGAACGTCAGGCCGCCGCGGCTGGCGATGATGATGTTGGGCGGGTCCCCGACGAGCGTCGCGGTGCCGCCGATGTTGGACGCCATCACCTCGGCGATCAGGTACGGGACGACGTCCAGGCCGAGCCGCTCGCACACCAGGAAGGTGACCGGCACGACCAGCAGCACGGTGGTGACGTTGTCCAGCAGCGCCGACGCGCCCGCGGTGATCAGCACCAGCATCACCATCAGCCGGTAGGGCCTGCCGCGCGCCCGCTTCGCCGCCCAGATCGCGACGTACTCGAACACCCCGGTCTGCCGCAGCACCGAGACGATCACCATCATGCCGAGCAGCAGGAAGACGACGTTCCAGTCGATGCCGGTCCGCTCGGAGAAGAACGCGGCGCGGGCGTCGGTGACGTGCAGCAGCACCATCAGCCCGGCGCCGCCGAGCGCCACCGCCGTCCGGGGGATCCGCTCCGACGCGATCAGCACGTACGCGACGACGAAGATCGTGACTGCGGCTACGGCGGCCAAGGCGGCTCCTGGGAGTCTTTCGGGGTCGGCTGTACGACGCCGACCAGACTTCCCGGCACACCGTTCACCGACCCTAACGGGATTCCGGGGCGTTTTCCACGCGGGAGCGCCGCGACCGCCCGCCCGACCGGCGGTGACGTCGGCGGTGCCGGCCGGCCGCGCCCCTGCTACGGTCGGGGTTGTGCGCGCCGGAGAACTCGCCGTGGACCATCCCACCGTCACCGCCGACACGAGCGCGACGGACGCGGCCCGGCTGCTGGCCGAGCACCGGCTGCTCGGGCTGATCGTGGTGGACGAGCGGCACCGCCCGAAGGCCGTCCTTCCCGGCTCCCAGCTGCTCGGCGCGCTCATCCCGCAGTACGTGCGCGACGACCCGGCCCTGGCCCGCGCCTACGACGAGGGGCACGCCGACCGGCTGTGCGAGCGGCTCGCCGGCAAGCGCGTCGCCGACCTGCTGCCCGCGAACCGGACGCCGCCGCCCGTGGTGGACGCCGACGCGACCGTCATGGAGATCGCCAGCGTGATGGCCGCCGCGCGCAGCCCGGTCGTCGCGGTCTCCGGCGATCCGCGCAGCACCGACGCGCCCATGATCGGCGCGATCACGGTCGCCGACCTGCTCACCCGCGTCCTGCCGCCCGCCTGAGCGGCGCTCACCGCGCCGGCGCCCCGGGGGCGGGGCGCAGGTGGAGCGGAGGGCGGCGCCGGTCAGGTGGTCTTGGCGGCCGGGGCGGCGCTCTCGATGCGGGCGGCCTCCTCGCGGAGGCGGGCGGCGAGGTCGCGCTTGTCCTGGGCGGTGTCCGGCTCGGCGCGCTGGATCGCGTCCGGCACGAAGGCGTCCGGGGCCGTGTCCGCGGCGGGGGCCGTGTCGTCGCGCAGGCCCTGCGTCTCGGACTTGAGGATGCGCATCGACCTGCCGAGCGCCCTGGCCGCGTCCGGCAGCCTCTTGGAGCCGAAGAGCAGCACCACCACGATGCCGACGATCAGCCAGTGCGACGGCGAGAACTCGCCCATCAGCGCCTCCCCTTTGTCCCGGTGCGCGTCCAGCGTACTCTCACCCATTCGCGCAACCGCGCAACGATCAGCGGGCGGCCGCGCTCGGACGCGGGCGCACCGGCCCGCGCGCTGCGGGCCCCGTGCCGGGCGGGCGGGTCGCCCGCTCATGCCGCCGCCGTATTGTTCGCCCCGATGGCCGGCGGACCGGCCCTTCGGCGGGCAATGCGGCGGTCGTCACTTCCCGGGCCGAGGGAGTGCGCGGCGGCACTTCCTAAGACGGCCGGTCATCCAGGGAAACCGTTCCGGGACAGGGTCGCCGGAAAGGCGTCGGGACCGTCTCCGGCAGGCTGTCCGGCGGCCGGGAAGAGTGCTCAGTGAGCGGCCTCGTACTGCTGGACGACGTTCGCCGGGATGCGGCCCCGGTCGTTGACCGGGATACCCGCCGACCTGGCCCAGTCGCGGATCTCCGCGCTGCGCTCGCGGGTGCTCGCGGTGCGCGTCGCGGTCTTGCGGCCGGCCGGGCGGACCTTGCGGGCGCTGTCCCGGTAGGGCGCGATGACCTTGCGCAACTTCGCCGCGTTCTTCTTATTCAGGTCGATCTCGTACGCCCTGCCGTCAAGGGCGAAGGACACCGTTTCCACCGCCGCGCCGCCATCGAGGTCGTCCACCAGTGAGACCTGGACCTTCTGCGCCATGAGCCATCTCCGTTCCGTTTATTGCTCAGTTCGAAGAATAGTAGATGCTCGGCGGCCGCGGTATTGGCGGAACCCCGATTAATGTATTTCCTCAACGGGTGAGGATTTCGTCATGCGCGCGCATGGCCGGGGCGCCGAATCCGTCGTCCGGGTCAGCGGGACACCAAGCGCGCCTGACCCTCGGGACGCGGCCCAGGCCCGCCGCGCCCCCGGACGCCGCCCCCCAAGACGCGTCCGAAGAAAGTTCACGTTCATATCTGGACAGCTGCCTTACCAGACGGTAGTAAAGATCAGCCCCCTGTTCCCCCGGTCCCGGAGCCGCCCCATGCCGCGCCGTCGCGCCCTCCTGTCCACCTCCGCCGCCGCGCTCATCGCGGCGGGCGGCGTGAGCGCCCTCCCGGCCCACGCGGCCGATGCCTACACGGTGAGGACACTGCATTTCGACGTCGCGGTCGGGCCGAAGCACGACCAGCACTGCGACGTGGTCGGCGACCTGTACCTGCCATCCGGGGCGTCCGCCGCGCACCGCGTGCCCGCCATCCTCACGACCAACGGATTCGGCGGGTCCAAGGACGACCAGGCCGGGCTCGGCAAGACCTACGCGCAGCGCGGATACGCGGTCCTGTCCTATTCCGGACTCGGATTCGGCGGCAGCGGCTGCCGCATCACGCTCGACCACCCCGACTGGGACGGCGCCGCGGCGAGCGGGCTCGTCGACTATCTGGCCGGGAAGAAGGCCGCCAAGGACGGGACGCGGCTCGACGCCGTCAGGCTGGACCGGGCCGGCGACCCGCGCGTCGGCATGGTCGGCGGCTCCTACGGCGGCCAGATCCAGTTCGCCGCGGCCGGCGTCGACCGCCGGATCGACACCATCGTCCCGATGATCACCTGGCGCGACCTGCGCTACTCGCTCGCCCCGAACAACCAGGTCGTCGACGGGAGGCCGAGCACCGACCCCGGCGTCACCAAGCTGGTCTGGGCGCTCGGGTTCTTCGGCGAGGGCGTGTCCGCCGGGCTCACCAACGGCAAGGCCGACCCCGGACGGCTGCTCGGCTGCCCGAACTTCCCGACGATCCTGTGCCAGGCCGTCGGCGAGAGCCTGGTCTTCGGCGTGCCGCAGCAGGCGAGCATGGCGTACATGAAGGCCGCGTCCGTCGCGTCCTACATGCCGAAGATCAAGGTGCCGACGCTGATCGTCCAGGGCGAGACCGACAGCCTCTTCGACCTCCAGGAGGCCACGGCCACCTACGAGCAGCTCACCGCGCAGCGCACCCCGGTGAAGATGATCTGGCAGTCGTCCGGGCACAGCGGCGGCAAGGTCCCCGGCGACGGCGACCTCGCCGACGTCACCGGCAGCTACACCGGGCAGCGCGTCGCCGCCTGGTTCGACCACTACCTCATGGGCCGCACCACCGGCACCGGCCCGGCGTTCACCTACTTCCGCCCCTGGGTGAACTACCAGGGCAACGCCGCGCCCGCCTACGGCACCGCGGCCGCGCGGAACAGGACGCTCTACCTCTCCGGCAAGGACAGGCTCGTCACCGACCGCAAGGCCGTCGCCGAGGGCGCCGCCAGCTACGCCAACCTGCCCTGGATCCCGACGTCGTTCTCCGAGGTCTCCGCCGTGCAGGGCGCGCTCGGCCTGGACGACGTCCCGCCCGCCGACGCCCCCGGCACCGCCGTCGCCTGGACCGGCGCCCCGCTCGCCGCCGACACCGACGTCGTCGGCTCCCCCGCCCTCACGGTCCGGCTGGACTCCCCCGCCGCCGTGCGGTCGCAGAAGTCCGGCGTCAACGGGCGCCTCATCCTGTTCGCCAAGCTGTACGACGTCGCGCCGGACGGCTCCGTCTCGCTCGTCCACCGGCTCGTCTCCCCCGTGCGGGTCGCCGACGTCCGCAGGCCGCTGACGGTCGCGCTGCCGTCGATCGTGCACCGGTTCGCCAAGGGCCACCGGCTGCGCGTCGCGATCGCCTCCAGCGACCTGTCCTACCTGGGCAACCGCGGCGTCCTGCCGGTCACCGTCCGGACCGGGCCCGCCGACCCCGGCGTGCTCACCCTGCCCACGCTGCGGTGAGCGCGTAGCGGGGACCGTCGCCGGTCCGTTCCCGCGGGGGCGGACCGGCGGCCGAAATGATCGTAAGCTGACGGCATGTCCGACGGTCGCCCCTCATGCACCTGCGTGATCTGCCGCGACTACGGGGACCGCGACCGCCTGGACAACTTCCAGCTCCGCACCATCGTGCACATCACCCAGTACGGGTGGAGCGTCGTCCTCGTCCACCCCGACGCCGACGGCCCCGGCTGGGCGTACACCATCGGGCTGTGGCACAGCCACCGCGCGCCCGAGCTGGCGATGTTCGGCGGCGACGTGTACGAGACCGAGGAGGTGCTCAACGCCCTCGGCCGGGAGGCGGCGGAGGGCCGGGCGCCCGCCGACGGCGAGCGCCGCGAGGGCGCCGTCCGCGGCCAGACCGCCGCGTTCCGCGCCGTCGACCCGCGCTGGTACGAGGGCCTGTTCCGCGGCGCGGTCGCCTTCTACCGCCGGCCGCCGCTGCCGTTCCTCCAGGTCGTCTGGCCCAACGCCGAGGGCCTGTTCCCCTGGCAGCCCGGCACCGACCTGCCGTTCCGGCACTCCCAGCCGTGGCTGTGGCTCGCCCCCACCCAGCATCCCGCCGGAGCCTGGACGCGCCGCCACACCGCCGGCCACGGCTGACCGGCCGCGCCGGGCAGTGCGACACCACGGACAGTGCGGGCACCACGGGAAGGGCGCACGACGAGCAGTGCCCGCGACGAGCGGTGCGCAGGGCGGGCAGGGCATACGATCGGCGGGTGTACGGGCCGATCGCCGAGACCATCCGGACCCAGCGCCTCGTCCTGGAGCCGCTGGCGGTCCACCACGCCGACGAGATGGCCCCCGTCCTGGACGACCCGCGCCTGCACGCCTACATCGGCGGCGAGCCCCTCACCCTCGACGAGCTCCGCGCCCGCTACGAGCACCTCGTCGCCGGGCCCGCCCCCTTCCACCAGGAGTACTGGCTCAACTGGATCGTCCGCCGCGCCCGCGACGGGCAGGCCGTCGGCTACGTCCAGGCGACCGTCACGCCCGCGCCCGGCGGGCCGCAGGCCGCGCTCGCCTGGGTGATCGGCATGCCCTACCAGGGGTTCGGCTTCGCCACCGAGGCCGCCCGCGCGCTGGCCGGCTGGCTCACCGGGCACGGCATCGCGGTGCTCACCGCCGCGATCCACCCCGCCAACCGGGCCTCGGCGTCCGTCGCGTCCCGCCTCGGGCTGCGCCCCACCGGCGAGACCGCCGACGGCGAGACGATCTGGCGCCTTCCCCGCGCGGACCCGCCTCCGTGACACTCTGATATCGCGCCGTGGCGGGCGGGCAAGGCGCGAGTAGTCCAGAATCGACGGGGAACGCGCTGCGGGGCAGGCGGCATCGGTCGGTCGACGAGAGGGAGCACATGCGGGAGGTCTGGCCCGGGGATCCGTACCCGCTGGGCGCCACCTGGGACGGCACCGGCACGAACTTCGCGCTGTTCTCGGAGGTGGCCCGGCGGGTCGAGCTGTGCCTGTTCGACGCCGACGGGACCGAGACCCGGCGCGACCTGCCCGAGGTGGACGGGTTCGTCTGGCACGGGTACCTGCCCGGCGTCGGCCCCGGGCAGCGCTACGGCTACCGGGTGCACGGCCCGTTCAGCCCCCGCGACGGGGACCGCTGCAATCCCGCGAAGCTGCTGCTCGACCCGTACGGCAAGGCCGTCGAGGGCGGCGTCCGCTGGCACGAGTCGCTGTTCTCCTACCGGTTCGACGACCCCGACGCGCTGAACGAGGACGACAGCGCCCCGTACATGCCGAAGAACGTCGTCGTGAACCCGTTCTTCGACTGGGGGGACGACCGGCCGCCGCGCGTCCCGTACCACGAGAGCGTGATCTACGAGGCGCACGTCAAGGGGCTGACGAAGCTGCACCCGGGCGTCCCGGAGGAGCAGCGCGGCACCTACGCGGGCCTCGGGCACCCGGTGATGATCGACCACCTGGTCGACCTCGGCGTGACGGCCGTCGAGCTGATGCCGGTGCACCAGTCGATCCCCGAGCACGCGCTCGTGGCGCGCGGACTGGACAACTACTGGGGCTACAACACGATCGGGTTCTTCGCCCCGCACAACTCCTACAGCTCGTCCGGGCAGGCCGGCGAGCAGGTACTGGAGTTCAAGGCGATGGTCCGCGCCCTGCACGAGGCGGGCATCGAGGTCATCCTGGACGTCGTCTACAACCACACCGCGGAGGGCGACCACCTCGGCCCGACGCTGTCGTTCCGCGGCATCGACAACGCGTCCTACTACCGGCTCCGCGACGACGACAAGCGCTACCACCTCGACTACACCGGCTGCGGCAACTCCCTCAACGTCCGCAACCCGCACGCGCTGCAGCTCATCATGGACTCGCTGCGCTACTGGATCCTGGAGATGCACGTCGACGGGTTCCGGTTCGACCTCGCCTCCGCGCTCGCCCGCGAGCTGCACGACGTCGACCGGCTCGCCGCGTTCTTCGACCTCGTCCAGCAGGACCCCGTCGTCTCCCAGGTCAAGCTGATCGCCGAGCCGTGGGACGTCGGCGAGGGCGGCTACCAGGTCGGCAACTTCCCGCCGCTGTGGACGGAGTGGAACGGCAAGTACCGCGACACCGTCCGCGACTTCTGGCGCGGCTCGTACGCGACGATGCCGGAGTTCGCGTCCCGGCTGACCGGGTCGTCGGACCTGTACGAGCACAGCGCGCGGCGGCCGTTCGCGTCCATCAACTTCGTGACCTGCCACGACGGGTTCACGCTGACCGACCTCGTCTCCTACGACCACAAGCACAACGAGGCCAACGGCGAGTCCAACCGCGACGGCACCGACGACAACCGGTCCTGGAACTGCGGGCAAGAGGGCCCGACCCGCGACCCCGGCGTGCTGGACCTGCGGGCCCGCCAGCGCCGCAACTTCCTCGCCACGCTGTTCCTGTCGCAGGGCGTCCCGATGCTGCTGCATGGCGACGAACTGGGCCGCACCCAGCGGGGCAACAACAACGCCTACTGCCAGGACAACGAGCTGGCGTGGGTGCACTGGGACGAGCCCGGCGACATGGAGTTCATCCGGATCGTGTCGCGGCTCCGCCACGACCATCCGGTGTTCCGGCGCCGCCGCTTCTTCACCGGCACCGGGACGGGCGCCGCCGCCGACATCGCCTGGCTGACGCCCGCCGGCGAGAGCATGACCGACGAGGACTGGAACGTCGGCTTCGCCAAGTCGCTGGGCGTGTTCCTCAACGGCGACGCCATCACCGAGCCCGACCCGCGGGGCCGCCGCGTCCGCGACGACTCGTTCCTGCTGCTGGTCAACGCCGGGTCCGACGCCGTCGAGTTCACCCTGCCCGGCGCGGAGTACGGCGAGCGCTGGGAGTTCGTCCTCGACACCGCCGACCCGGCCGGGGCCGGGGAGCGGCCCCGCGTCAAGGCCCGCGACGAGGTCTCCGTCCCGGACCGCTCCCTCACGGTGCTGCGCAGGGGCTGACACTCCGCAGGCGCGCCCGCGGGGGCCGGGTCCGGTTCCGCTGCCTCAAGTTCGGTTCCACTGCCTCAGGTTCGACTCACCTCCATGGCGGTGAGGAAGACCAGGACGAACGTGGTGACCGCGATCAGGCCGTGGAAGGCGACGGCGGCGGCCGGGAACGTCTGGTCGCGGCCGCGCGCGTGCCGGCCGCCGCCCCCGACGAGCCAGCGCGTCAGCAGCATGAACCCCTGGAGGATCACGACCAGCAGCGCGGCGAACGCGACCCAGGCGAACGCGGCGCGGCCGGTCGCCAGGTAGCCGATCCAGACGCAGAGGCCGACGGCGGCGGCCAGCGGATGCCCGATGACCACCAGGACCGGGAACCGGGTGACCTTCGTGCCCCGGCCTCCGCTCGTCAGCCATTTGATCAGCAGGTAGCCGCCGGCCGTGGCGGCGAGGACCCACGCGACGAGTGCGGCGAACTCCACCCCCCGCTCCTTTCGGTGCAGTTCTACGGTGTCCCCGCACCAAGTGTCGCGTGCCGATCGCCGCGCCATGACGGATTCGTGCATATTGCCGTACGCTGAGTGAGCAGAACGGTCAGATCGGCCTGTCCTGCGGGTGCAGTAACTTGTGACTTCTATGCGCACCCTGACGCCGTCCTCCGAGCCCGTCGACCTCATCGAGCGCTACGCCTACCCGCCGGGCGGCGGGACGTGGCTGCGCGCCAACATGGTCGCCAGCCTGGACGGGGCGGCGCAGCGCGACGAGCGCAGCGGCGGCCTCGGCAACGCCGCCGACCAGGAGCTGTTCCTGCTGCTGCGCGGGCTCGCCGACGCCGTGATCGTGGGCGCCGGGACGGTCCGCGCCGAGGGGTACGGGCCGGTCAAGGCGCGCGAGAGCTGGGGCTCGGTGCGCGACGGCCGGCCGCCGGTGCCGCCGCTCGCGGTCGTCTCCCGCACCCTCGACCTGGACTTCGACGCGCCCCTGTTCACCGAGGCGGCCGTCCCGACGATCGTGCTCACCGCCGCGGCCGCCGATCCGGCGCGGCTGCGGGCGGCGAAGGAGCGCGCGGACGTCATCGTCGCCGGCGACGAAGCGCTCGACTTCACGGTCGCCGTCCGCGAGCTGGCGGCGCGCGGGTTCCACCGGCTGCTGTGCGAGGGCGGCCCCTGGGTGCTGGCGCAGGTCGTGGAGGCCGGGCTGCTGGACGAGCTGTGCCTGACGCTCAGCCCGATGCTGCTCGCCGGGCACCCGGCGCGGATCCTGAACGGCCCGCCGTTCCCCGTCCCTGCGGAGTTCCGGCTCGGGCACGCGCTGGAGGAGGACGACTTCCTGTTCCTGCGCTACGCGCGCAGCCGGTAGCGGACGAACAGGACGCCCTCGTCCAGGTGGACGGCCACCGGCTCGACGGGGACCTCGGCGTCGAGGACGCCGAGGAGGCGCGTGTGGCGCGGGCTGCCGAGGAGCGCGGGCGCGATGTTGAGGCACAGCTCGTCCACCAGTGACGCCCGGATGAGCGCGGTGGCCAGTGCCGGACCGCCCTCGCAGAGCAGGTGCTCGTGGCCGAGGTCCTCGCGCAGGACGCGCAGGGCCTCGGGGAGGTCGACGTCGTCGTCCCCTGCCGCGACCACCGGGATCCCGGACGGGACGGCGTCCCGCGCGCGCTCTGTCGTCACCACGATCGTCGGTGTCTCCGCTTCGGTGAACAGCGGGAGCGTCCAGTCGAGATCGAGGGAGCGGCTCACCACGGCGATGGGCGCGGGCGGGCCGCCCCGGCGCGCGCGCAGGTCCGGGCGTAGGCGGGCGGGGCCGAGCCGCCCGGTGCGGGCGGTGGCGGCACCCACGAGGATCGCGCCGGCGAGCGCCCGGAGCGTCCGGAACACCCGGAAGTCGGCGGCGCCGCCGATGCCGTCGGTCCAGCCCTCGGCGTCGGTGACCGACCCGTCGGCGCTCATCACCATGCCGAGCCGCAGCGCGGGGGCGTCGCCGTACGCCTCGTACGGGTCGATGTCCTCGGCGGTGGGTCCGGGCAGCAGACGGCGCATGACCTGCAGGTTACCGAGCCCCCGATGCTCCGTTCTGTCGGTGCCGGGGCGCAAGATGGGGGGCATGGACCTGCCGATCAGCCCGCCGCTGCCGCCGATGCTGGCCAAGGCCGTCAAGACCATGCCCCAGGGCGACCTGCTCTACGAGCCGAAATGGGACGGCTTCCGCTGCATCGTCTTCCGCGACGGCGACGAGGTGGAGCTGTCGAGCCGCGGCGAGAAGCCGCTGACCCGGTACTTCCCCGAGGTGGTCGAGGCGGTGAAGCGGGAGCTGCCCGAGCGGTGCGTGGTGGACGGCGAGATCGTCGTGCCGCGCGGCACCCGCCTCGACTTCGACACCCTGCAGCAGCGCATCCATCCGGCCGCGTCGCGGATCAAGCTGCTGTCGGAGGAGACGCCCGCCTCGTTCATCGCGTTCGACCTGCTGGCCCTCGGCGACGAGTCGCTGATGGAGACGCCGCTCGGCGAGCGCCGCCGCCGGCTGGTCGAGACCCTGGCGGGGGCGAAGGCGCCGATCCACGTGACGCCCGCGTCCGACTCCTACGAGCTGGCGCTGCGCTGGTTCGAGGAGTTCGAGGGCGCCGGGCTCGACGGCGTGATCGCCAAGCCGCGCGACACCGAGTACCAGCCCGACAAGCGGGTGCTGTTCAAGGTCAAGCACGAGCGCACGTGCGACTGCGTGGTGGCCGGCTTCCGCTGGCACAAGTCCGGGCCGATCGTCGGGTCGCTGCTGCTCGGCCTGTACAACTCCGAGGGCAACCTGCAGCACGTCGGCGTGGCGGCCTCGTTCACCATGAAGCGCCGCGCCGAGCTGGTCGAGGAGCTCCAGCCCTACCGGATGGAGGACCTCTCCGGCCATCCGTGGGCGGAGTGGGCGCGGCAGGACGAGGCGACCGCCGACCGCATGCCCGGCGCCGTCTCCCGCTGGACCGGCAAGAAGGACCTGAGCTGGGTGGCGCTGCGTCCGGAGCTGGTGGTCGAGGTGGCGTACGAGGCGATGGAGGGCAGCCGGTTCCGGCACACGGCCCGGTTCCGCAACTGGCGCCCCGACCGCACTCCCCGGTCCTGCACTTATGAGCAGCTCGAGGTGCCGGTGGCCTACGACCTCGACGACATCCTCAGCGGCCCCGCCACCAGCCCCCGCGCCGATCGGTGACGCGGGGGCGGGGCGGGTTCCGGGTCAGGGGCGGGTTCCGGGTCAGGGCTGGGTCTCGTTGCGGATGGTCTGGTCGATGAGGGACCGGTCCGACTTCGCGGCCGTCTTCGATGCGGCGTAGGGGCGCAGGTAGGTCTGCTTGACGCCGGGGACGCGGTCCTCGATGACGAACGTCGCCTTGGTCGACACCGGGGAGCCCGGCGTCCGGACGGACGCGACCGTCCGGAAGTCGGCCTTCATCTCCTCCTTGCCGATCCTCGTCAGCACGTACCCACGCTGGTTGTTGTAGAACTTCAGGTGCGGGTTGATCGCCAGGAAGGGCTGGCTCGCGGGGTCGGAGTCGGCGCCGTCGCCGGTGGTGCTGATGGACGAGCACACCAGCTCCGAGCCGACCGTCGCCGAGTCGGGGTCGTCGTAGTCCGCCTTGAGGTCGCTCGCCCAGTGCGCGTGGACGTCGCCGGTGAGCACGACGGGGTTGCGGACGCCGGCGTCCACCCAGCCCTTGGTGATGCGGTCGCGGGAGGCGACGTAGCCGTCCCAGGCGTCCATGGAGGTCTTCTTGACGGGTCCGGCGGTGTTGTCGCGCTGGGCGAAGAAGACCTGCTGGCCGAGGACGTCCCAGCGGGCGGCCGACTTGCGGAACCCGTCGATCAGCCACTTCTCCTGCGCGGCGCCGGTGATGCTGCGCTCGGGGTCGGCGGCCTCGGGGCAGTCCTTGTAGCCGTCGCCGCAGCCCTGGTCGTCGCGGAACTGGCGGGTGTCGAGCATGTGGAAGGTGGCCAGTTTGCCCCAGCGGACCCGCCGGTAGATCTGCATGTCGGGGCCGTGCGGGATCGAGGAGCGGCGCAGCGGCATGTTCTCGTAGTACGCCTGGAACGCGGCGGCGCGGCGGGCGCGGAACGCCTCGTAGGTCGGGGTGTCGGAGCCTTCCTCGGGGATGTAGCCGGCCCAGTTGTTCTCGACCTCGTGGTCGTCGAAGACGACGAGCCACGGCGCGGCGGCGTGCGCGGCCTGCAGGTCGGTGTCGGCCTTGTACTGGGCGTGCCGCTGCCGGTAGTTCGCCAGCGTGACGGTCTCGGGGCCGTCGTGGTCGCGGACGTTGCCGCCGGACGCGACGTACACGCCCTTCTTGTACTCGTACTGGTAGTCGCCGAGGTGCAGGACCAGGTCGGGGTGGTCCTCGGCGAGCCGCCGGTAGGAGGTGAAGTAGCCGTGCTCGTACTGGGCGCACGAGACGAAGGCCATCGTGAGGGCG
This sequence comes from Spirillospora sp. NPDC000708, assembly GCF_040299565.1. NCBI lineage: Bacteria > Bacillati > Actinomycetota > Actinomycetes > Streptosporangiales > Thermomonosporaceae > Spirillospora > Spirillospora sp. NPDC000708. The sequence goes on along the minus strand of NZ_JBEPCJ010000043.1, from coordinate 70,842 downwards.
GGGCCGAACGAGTCGGCGCGCGGGGAGGTGAGGGCGCGGCCGACGGGTGAGACGTGGTTCCCGGTGCGGAAGCGGTACCAGTAGTCGCGGCCGTGCCGCAGGCCCTTCAGCTCGACGTGGACGGAGTGGGCCGCCTCGGGGCGGGCGGTGGCGATGCCGCGCCGTTCGATCCGCTTGAACCGCTCGTCGGCTGCGACCTCCCACTTCACCTGGACGGGCGTGGACGGCATGCCGCCGAGCCCGTCGTCGGCGTGCGGGTCGAGGGCGAGCCGCGTCCACAGGACGAAGCCGTCGGGGGCGGGGTCGCCGGAGGCGACGCCGAGGGTGAACGGGTCGCCGGGCGCCGCGGTCCGCAGCCGGGGGGCGGCCTGGGCGATGCCGGGGGCGGCGAGGACGCCGGCCGTCAGGCCGCCGGCGACGAGGAAGGATCTCCTGCTCAGGGGGCGTGCGAGTTCGGCCATGGGGGGGCGGTGACCTTTCGGAGGTTGTCCGGGGTGATCGCCGGAAAGCCTCATCGCGGCCGATGACCGTGGGGCACCGCGCGGATGACGTCCACCGCAACAGAGATGATCTTTTGCGTCCCGCGGGCGAGCGCGGGCAGGCGGTGCTACGCTGGCGACTTACGAACTGCGCACAACAAACCGCATCCTATGAATAGGAGTGTAGCCGAGGCATGGGACTCCGTCAAGCCGAATCTGTCAAGCCCGCCGGCGCGGAAGCCGCCCGGCAGGCCGCCGTGCGCACCGAGCAGGAGTACGTGAACCGCCTGTACGGGCGGCTGGACGAGGAGCGGAGCAGGGCCGAGGCGGCGCTGCGGCAGGGTCCGGCGGCGGGCGGCGGGAGCGTGCTGCAGGCCCGGGTGGAGAGCGCCGTCGTGACGGAGGAGGCCGCGCGGCGGCTGGCCCGGCTGAACGGGGTCGAGGAGGGGCTCTGCTTCGGCCGCGTCGACCACGTCGCCGATGCCGACGGCCCCGGCGACACCTTCTACATCGGCCGGATCGGGCTGCGCGACGCCGAGCACGAGCCGATGCTGATCGACTGGCGCGCGGCGGCGGCGCGCCCGTTCTACACCGCGTCCCCGGGGGCGCCCGGGACGGTCGCGCGCCGCCGCCACCTGCACCTGCGGCACCGCGAGGTCGTCCGGCTGGACGACGAGGTGTTCGACCTGGAGGGGCTGGACGAGGCCGAGCGCCGCGGGCTCGTCGGCGAGGCGGCGCTGCTGGCCACCCTCCGCCGCGGCCGCACGGGCCGGATGAGCGACGTCGTCGCGACCATCCAGGAGGAGCAGGACCAGGTCATCCGGTCGGCGCTGCAGGGCGTGCTCGTCGTGCAGGGCGGTCCCGGCACCGGCAAGACGGTCGCCGCGCTGCACCGCGCCGCCTACCTCCTCTACACGCACCGCGACGTGCTGGAACGGCGCGGCGTGCTCATCGTCGGCCCGAACGCGACGTTCCTGCGCTACATCGAGCAGGTCCTCCCCGGTCTCGGCGAGACCGACGTCGTCCTCGCCACGGTCGGCGAGCTGCACCCGGGGCTGAAGGCGACCGCGGCTGACGAGCCCGCCGTCGCCGTCGTGAAGGGCTCCGAGCGGATGGTCCGGTTCGTCGAGGCCGCCGTCGCCGACCGGCAGTGCGCCCCGCCGGACGGCCTGCGCGTCGAGTACGACGGCCTGACCCTGCGCGTGGACGCAGAGAAGTGCGCGGCCGTCCGGGACGCCGCCCGCGGCCTGCGGCTGCCGCACAACGTGCAGCGGCGGCGGTTCGTCCACGACCTGCTGGAGGCCCTCGCCTACGACCGGGCCGAGCAGTACGACCGGATCATGGACGAGCCGCTCGACGAGCTGACCAGGTCCGGCCAGCTGCCCGGCTGGCTCCAGGAGCTGATCGACGAGTCCGCCGACGAGCCGCTGCTGGACGAGACGGACCTGCGCCTGGCCAAGGAGGCGCTCTGGCACGACCCCGCCGTCCGCGGGGCGATCGACGCGCTGTGGCCGGAGCTGACCCCCGAGCGGCTCCTGTCCGACCTGTACTCCGACCCGGAGCGCCTCGACCGCGTCGCCGCCGCGGCCGGCCTGGACCCCGCCGAAGCGGCCCTCCTGCGCCGCCCCGCCAGCGCGCCCTGGACGGTCTCGGACGTCCCGCTCCTCGACGAGGCCGCCGAGCTGCTCGGCAAGGACGACTCCGCCGAGCGCGCCCGCCGCCGCGCCGCCGACGCGGCCCGCGCCGAGGAGGCCCGCTACGCCGCGGAGGTCATGCAGACGACCGGCGGCACCGACATGATCCCCATCGAGGACCTGATCTCCGCGAGCGAGCTGGCCGAACGCCACGGCGACGGCGGCCCGCCCCTCACCACCGCGCAGCGCGCCATGGCCGATCGCCAGTGGGCCTACGGCCACGTCATCGTCGACGAGGCGCAGGAGCTGTCGGAGATGGCCTGGCGGACGGTGATGCGCCGCGTCCCGACCCGTTCCCTGACCGTCGTCGGCGACATCGCGCAGACCGGCAGCGCGGCGGGCGCCGCGTCCTGGGGGCAGATGCTCGACCGGTACGTCCCGGGCCGCTGGCGGGAGCAGCGGCTGATGGTGAACTACCGCACGCCCGCCGCCATCATGCGGGTCGCGTCCGAGGTCCTGGCGTCCGTCGCCCCGGACCAGACGCCGCCCGAGTCCGTCCGCGACGACGGGCCGCCGCCCCGCGCGGTCGAGCTGCCCGTCGACGGGCTGCCCGGGCTCGTCGCCGAGGAGCTGGCCGGGTTCGGCGACGGCGCGGAGGGCCGCCTCGCGATGATCACGTCGGCGGCCCGGCACGCGCGGGTCCGCGCCGTCCTGCCGGACGCCGCGGTCGGCGCCACGCCCGAGGCCCTCGACTCCCCCTCGGTCGTGCTGACCGCCGAGGAGGCCAAGGGCCTGGAGTTCGACTCGGTCATCGTCGTCGACCCGGCGGGGATCCTCGCCGAGTCCCCGAAGGGCGGCCAGGACCTCTACGTGGCCCTCACCCGCCCGACCCGCCGCCTGACGATCGTGCACGACGGCGACCTGCCGCCGCTGCTCAGCGGGAGCCTCGCAGCCGGGTGAGGGTCTCGGTCAGCTCGGCGGTGATGACGCGGCCGGCGGCGGCGGGGTCGCCGGCGCGGATCGCCTCGACGAGGGCGGCGTGCGCGGCGCGGCCGTGCGCCTCGTCGGACGCCCGGACGTCGACCAGGGCGACCAGGTCGAGGAGGCCGGCGCGCAGCACCGGGACGAACTCGGCGTGCAGGTCGACCAGGACGGGGTTGTGCGCGGCGGCGATCACGGCGGCGTGCAGGGCGATGTCGGCGTCCAGGAAGTCCTCCAGGGACGGGCCGGCGAACGCCTCGTCGCGGGCGGCGAGGGCGGCGTCGAGCGCGGCGAGGTCGGCGTCGGTGCGGCGCTCGGCGGCCAGCTCGGCGGCGCGGACCTCGATCATCATCCGGATCTCGTAGACATCGGTGACGGAGGCGCGGCGGAGCCGGGCGGCGAAGTCCTCGTCCGGTTCGGTGGCGGTGACGAAGACACCGGCGCCCTGCCGGGCCTGGACGAGGCCGGCCCCGGCGAGGGCGCGCAGCGCCTCGCGGACGGTGGAGCGGCCGACGCCGAGCTCCCTGGCGAGCGTGGTCTCGCCGGGGAGCCGGGTGCCGACCGGCCAGGAGCCGTCGGTGATCTGGTCGCGGAGCCGCTGGGCGGCCTGCTCGACGAGCGGGCTGCGGCGGAGCGGGCCGAGCGGCATGCGGTGGTGTCCTTTCCGGGCGGGCGTCCTACGCTAGCGCCTCCCGCGTACCGCTCAGCTTGTCTGAGGAGCTGAGGTGTGGCTAGAGTGACCGGCATGGCGTGGCAGGCCCTCCTTCTCGGCCGCCGCGGCGGGGCCTGATCCGACCGGCACCCCGCCGCGGGGTCAGGTGCTGCCGGTCGTCCGGCAACGGCGAGGAGACCGCCATGAACGAGCCCACCAGGACCGCCTTCCCCACGCTGCGCACCCCGTCCGGCCCCCTGGCCGACGGCGCGCCCTTCTGGAACCCGCAGCGCGGCAGCGCCATGCCGTCGCACCGCTACCGGTCCGTCCACGACCGGGTGCCGTCGCCCGTGCCCGAGATCGAGCGGACCTGGCCGTCGCGGCGGATCGAGCAGGCGCCGCTGTGGGTGCCGGTCGACCTGCGCGACGGCAACCAGGCGCTGGCCGAGCCGATGGACCCGGCCCGCAAGCGCCGCATGTTCGACCTCTTCGTGACGATGGGGTTCAAGGAGATCGAGGTCGGCTACCCGTCGGCGAGCCGGACCGACTTCGACTTCGTCCGGCACCTGGCGACGTCGGGCGCCGTCCCCGACGACGTGACGCCCGTGGTGTTCACGCCCGCGCGCCGCGACCTGATCGAGCGGACGTTCGCGTCCATCGAGGGCATGCCGCGCGCGGTCGTCCACCTGTACACCGCCACCGGGCCGGCGTGGCGCGACGTGGTGCTGCGGCAGGACCGCGACGGGGTCCGCGGGCTGATCCTGGACGGGGCGGCGGACGTCGCGCGGCTCGCCGGGGACCGCCCGGGCGTGCGGTTCGAGTTCTCGCCCGAGACGTTCAACTTCACCGAGCCGGAGTACGCGCTGGAGGTATGCGACGCGGTCACGGAGCTGTGGGACGCCTCCCCGGACCGCCCGGTCGTGCTGAACCTGCCGGCGACCGTGGAGATCGCGACGCCGAACGTGTACGCCGACCAGATCGAGTTCATGCACCGGAACGTGGCCCGGCGGGACGCGGTGATCCTGTCGGTGCACCCGCACAACGACCGCGGGACGGGCGTGGCGTGCGCGGAGCTGGCGGTGCTGGCCGGCGCGCAGCGGGTCGAGGGCTGCCTGTTCGGCAACGGCGAGCGGACCGGGAACGTCGACCTGGTCACGCTCGCGCTGAACCTGCACGCGCAGGGCGTCGACCCCCGCGTGGACTTCGCCGACATCGACGAGATCCGGCGCACGGTGGAGCACTGCAACCGGCTGCCCGTCCACGAGCGGCACCCGTACGGCGGCGACCTGGTGTACACCGCGTTCTCCGGCACCCACCAGGACGCGATCTCCAAGGGGATGGCGCACCACGCCGCGCGGGCGGCGGAGCTGGGCGTCCCGGCGGAGGAGGCGCCCTGGGAGGTGCCGTACCTGCCGATCGACCCGGCCGACGTGGGGCGCGGCTACGAGGCGGTCATCCGGGTGAACAGCCAGTCGGGCAAGGGCGGCATCGCGTACCTGCTGCGCACCGGGTACGGCCTGGAGCTGCCGCGCCGCCTGCAGATCGAGTTCTCGCGGGTCGTCCAGCAGGCGACGGACGGCAGCGGCGAGGAGATCACCGCCGCCGAGCTGTGGGAGCTGTTCCGCGCCGAGTACGTCGACCGGGCGGGCCCGGTCGCGCTCACCGGATGGCGGACGTCCCACACCGGCCCCGGCCGGCACGACTTCACCGGCGTGCTGCGCGTGGACGGCCGCGAGGAGGAGTACACCGGGTCCGGAAACGGCCCCCTGGCGGCGCTCGCCGACGCGCTGGCGGCCGCGGGCGTGAAGGTGGACGTGCTGCAGTACACCGAGCACGCGACCGAATCAGGCCACGACTCCCCCGCGGTCGCCTACGCCGAGTGCCGCGTCGACGGCGTGGCGAGCTGGGGCGCCGGGCGCGACACGTCCGTCCTCACCGCGTCCGTGCAGGCGGTGCTGTCGGCCGTGAACCGCGCCAAGGCCGGCTAGTCGCGGCGCCGGAGCGGGCGCCGCCAGGACAGGCCCGTCCCGGGGATGCGGAACGTCATCTCGCGGCGCCCGTCGGCCGACCGGCTGTACCGGGCGCCGCGAACCCCGACACTGTGCCCGACGCCCCTCTTCGAGAAGTTGAGGCGGAAAGGCCCCTTGCGTAGCGATTTCCGGTAACTCCAACCCATGATCGGCAGGATGCCCGGCCGGTGGGCCGGAAACGTCCGGCCCCTGTCCGGACCGTCCGGGATCCGCATTAGGGACGGTCCCTCTCGTCCGGCTCCCGGGACGCAAGAGCAATTCGTGCCCAAATCCGGCCGGAGTTCGCCGGAGCGGCGCCCTTTACGCGGCGCCGCTCCGCGAGGAGCCTGTGCCCCCGTAGAGATCATCCGCTCATACGGAGGTGCGGGTTGGCCAGGCGATCCCTGAGACGGACCCGGCGGACGGCGGCGCTCGCCGTGCTCACCGGCGCGGCGGTCGCCGTCGCCGGCGGCGGCGCGACGGCCATGGCCCGGACCGTCCCCAAGATCGTGGTGAAGGACGGCGTCACGCAGCCGGTCTTCTCCTACAAGGACGCGATCCGCGAGCACGTGTACGTACAGTCGAGCGTCGACAGCGACCGGGACGGCAAGCCGGACCGCATCAATGTCGACATCATCCGGCCCAAGGAGACCGAGCAGGGCCTCAAGGTGCCGGTCATCATGGACGAGAGCCCGTACTACGACAACGTCGGGCGCGGCAACGAGAGCGAGAAGAAGACCTACGACGCCAACGGGAACCCGGTGAAGTTCCCGCTGTTCTACGACAACTACTTCGTCCCGCGCGGCTACGCGTTCCTCGCGGTGGACATGGACGGGACGACCCGCTCGGACGGCTGCCCGGTCAGCGGCGGCCCGTCCGACGTCCTCGGCGGCAAGGCCGTCGTCGACTGGCTCAACGGCCGCGCCAAGGCGTTCAAGGCGGACGGCACCCCGGTCAAGGCGACCTGGACGACCGGCCACACCGGCATGATCGGCAAGTCGTACGACGGGACGCTCGCCAACGGCGTCGCCGCGACGGGCGTGCGGGGGCTCGACACGATCGTCCCGATCTCCGCGATCAGCAGCTGGTACGACTACAGCCGCATGAACGGCGTGAAGTACTGGACGGACGAGCAGCCCGGCCTCGCCGACGTCGTCGACACCGACCCGCCCGAGAAGTGCGCCGCGGTCAACGCCGGTCTCGACGAGGGCGAGGACGACGCGACCGGGAACTACAACGCCTACTGGAAGACGACGAACTACCTGCGCGGGACCGTCACGCACGTCGGCGCCGTCCACGCGAGCATCTTCGCCGTCCACGGCGTCAACGACCTGAACGTCAAGGACAACCAGTTCGCGCAGTGGTGGCAGGCGCTCGCGCAGCGCGGCGTCACCCGGAAGGTGTGGCTGCACCAGCGCGGCCACGTCGACCCGTTCGACATCCGCCGCGACGACTGGGTGAACACGCTGCACAAGTGGTTCGACCACGAGCTGATGAAGGTCCCCAACGACGTGCTGAAGCAGCCGCGCGCCGACATCGAGGTGGGCCCGGACCAGTGGATCACCCAGTCGGACTGGCCGGCGAAGGGCGCGCGGACCACCGTCCTGCGGCCCGGCGCGGACGGCTCGCTCGGTGACCGCCGCGCCGCGACGGGCACGACCGCGTCGTTCACCGACGCCGCCGGCCCGCAGGACCTCGGCTACACCGAGGGCGACATGGTCTCGGACCCGACGACCGCGAAGCCGTTCCGGCTCGCGTTCACGTCGGGCCCGCTGCAGCAGACGGGACGGCTGTCCGGCACCCCGGACGTGCGGCTGTCGGTCAAGCTCGACAGGCCGACCTCGAACGTGACTGCGCTGCTCGTCGACTACGGCACCGACACCCGCGTCGACTACCTCGGCGACGGCTCGGGCATCACGACCCTGACCACCGAGGACTGCCACGGCGAGAGCGCACCGGGCGACGACGCCTGCTACAAGCAGACCAAGGTCGCCACGGTCACCTCGGACGTGAACGTGGTCGGGCGCGGCTGGCTGGACGTGCAGAACGCCTCGTCCCTGAGCGACCCGAAGCCGGTCACGCCCGGCAAGTACTACGGCATTCGCTGGCAGACACTCAGCCAGGAGTACATGCTCAAGAAGGGCCACCGCCTCGCGCTGGTGCTGGCCGGGACCGACGCCGACAACAACACCGAGACGCCGACCGGCGCGACGGTCACGGTCGACCTGTCGGCCAGCTCGATCCGCTTCCCGGTCGTCGCCGGGCAGGACGGGGCGAGCGCGCTGGACGTCCCCGCGCCGAAGACCACCTGGCACGGGCCGTCCAACGTGACCCTGCCGCGCCAGGACCGCACGCTGTACTGATCCGCCCCATCTCCGGACCGGTGAGGCCGCCGCACCCGCACCCCGGGCGCGGCGGCCTCGCCGCATCCCGAGCGCGGCGGGTTCAGCGGGGCGCGGCCTCGGCCGGGCGTTCCACGGGCAGGGGCGCCTCCACGCTGAGGACGAAGCCGTCACCGGTCCGCTCCGCCGTCAGCACCCCGCCCCGCGCCGCGACGCGCTCGCCGAGGCTGGGCAGGCCGATGCCGCCCGGCCCCGCCCGTTCCACCGCGGGGACGGCGGGCGGCCCGTCCACCCCGTCGTTGGTGAGCCGCAGCCGCGCGACGCCGTCGATGACGGCCGCCTCGATCGAGCAGCGGGTGGCGCGGCTGTGCCGCAGGATGTTGGTGACCCCCTCGCGCAGGACGGTCGCGAGGACGGTGTCGAGGTCGGCCGGCAGGTCCGCGACGTCCACCGCGTGCGCGACCTCGATGCCCACCGCGGCGAGCGTCGCCCGCGCCTCCCCCGCCTCCGCCGCGACCGACATGTCCCGGTAGCCGCTGGTCACGCCGGTCATGTCGGCGAGCGCCAGGCGGGACATGCCGAGGGCCTCCGCGAGCTGGCGGCGGGCCTCGTCCGGCCTGGCGGCCGCGAGGCGGGCGGCCACCTCGTTCTTCACCACGACCGTGGACAGGCTGTATCCGAGCAGGTCGTGCAGGTCCCGGGAGAACCGCAGCCGCTCCTGCGCGACCGCCGCGGCGGCCATCTCCTCGCGCGCGTCCTGCAGCGTCGCGGTGAACCCGGCCATCCGCGCCAGGCCGTACACCAGGGCCGCGCGTTCGGCCGTCCAGACGACGAAGTAGGCGGTGCCCCAGTGCGCGGTGCCCCAGATGCCGAACGGGACGTCCTGGCACACCAGCAGGGCGGCGACCGGCCACCGCAGCCGGCGCCCCAGCAGCACCGCCGCCGCGCCCGGCAGGAACGGCAGGACGGCCCAGGTCGTCGGCCCGTAGAACGGCATCGGCGCGAACGTCAGGACGACCAGCCCGCCGAGGACCCCGTACCGTCGCACGGCGCCCAGCGGACGCCCGTACGCCCGCAGGCACCCGTACACGTACAGCGCGGCGTACGCGGCGAGCAGCAGCACGAACAGCGCCGCCGACCATGCGGAGTGCCCGCCGCGCGCCAGGAACCGCAGCGGATACGGGACGATCATCAGTCCGAGCGTCGCGGCGCCCAGCCCCGCGACCGTCCGGGCGGTGAGGTCCCCGGCGACGGTCCGCGCCCGCGCCGGCTCGGCCGGGGCGTCCAGCCGGGCGAGGTACTCGTGGGCGACCCGGCGGGTCGTGGCGAGGGCCGTGCGGGCCCCGCGCACCCCGTCGTCCAGCAGGTCGCGCGCCTCGTCCGGTCGCTCCCCGATCAGCGTGAGCGCGTGCTCGCCCCGCTCGATCGTCCCGGCCAGCGCGACGCCGATGTTCTCCTGGAGCCGCCGTGTGAACGCCAGCCGCTCCCGGGCGACCCGCGCCGCGGGCAGCGCCCGGAGGGTCTCCTCCAGCGCGGCCACCAGGTCGGCCAGCCGCGCCATGCCGTAGACGGCGACGCCGACGAACGCGGCCTGCCCGACGAGGAAGTACAGGGCCTCGGCGACCGTGGGGCGCTCGGCCAGCGACAGCGGCAGGTCCGCGGCGAGCACCGCGCCGAACCCGGCCCACGCGAGCCGTCCGGGACGGACGAGCAGCAGGACCGCCCCGCACAGGAACCCGACGTTCCCGTACCAGGTCGACGAGTACCAGATCATCGGGACGAACGTCAGGACGGCCTGCGCGGCCAGCGTCCACCGCCAGCCGGCGGGCCTGCCGCCGTCCAGCCGCCGCACGCAGTTGCGCAGGTGCAGCGCGAGCAGCGCGGCGAGCAGCACCAGCGGCACGACACGCCGGGACGGCGGCATGCCGGACGTCATGATCCCGACGAACCCGCCGAAGAAGAACCCGATCGTCACGATCGCGATGACGGCCTGCGCCACACGCGGGACGACGGCCGCCACACGCTGCATGGCGGAAATCTACCCTTACCTTGGGCAATGTCCGGGTTTGATCGCTACACGGTGACCCGCTGCCCCGGGTCGAGCAGGTGGAACCCGCCGGCGAACCCGGCGAAGGCCGCCGCCAGGGTGTCGCGCCCCTGCGAGAAGTGCGCCCAGCCCTCGAAGTGCAGCGGGACGACCTGCCGGGCGCCGAGGATCGCGGCGGCCTCGGCCGCCCCGGCGCTGCCCAGCGTCAGCTCGCCGTCCAGCAGCGGCGTGCGGGCGGCCCCGGCGAACAGCAGCGCCACGTCGAACGGCGCGAACCGCGCCGCGATCTCCCGCACCACGTCCAGGGACGCGTTGTCGCCGCTCACGTAGGTGGTGGGCAGCCCGTCGCCGGTCAGCACGAACCCGGTGACCGGGCCGGTCAGGTGCTCGGTGCCGTCCGGACCGTGCAGCGCGGGCACCGCGGTGATCCGCAGGACTCCCCCGCCGGGGCGCGCCAGCTCGGCGTCCCCCCAGGTCGGCAGCGCGCGGACGGTGCCGCCGAGCCGGTCCGCGGCCGCCTGCGTGGACAGCGTCAGCGGCGCCCGCGCCACGTAGGCGCGGCCCCCGTCGTCCAGGTTGTCGGGGTGCTGGTCGTGCGAGAGCAGCACCGCGTCGACCGGGCCGACCTCGTCCGGCCCGGCGACCGCGTCCATCGTCTTGGTCAGCGCCCGGTCGCCGACCGGATGCTCGCCGGCCGCGTCGAACGTCGGGTCGACCAGCAGCCGCAGGCCGCCGGTCTCCAGGACCGCCGTCGGCCCGCCCAGATACCGGACCGTCAGGGACTCGGTCATCGCCCTCACCTCATGATCGTCGTCGGCACGCGTCCGATCATGAAAGCCGGCGGGCGCGCCGGGAATTCCCGGGTCAGGACCGGTTCCCGGTGTCCTTGCTGGGCTGCACCCGCTTCGGCTCGCCCGGCATCTTCGGGTAGTTGGGCGGGTACGGCATGTCGCCGAGGCCGTGGTCGCGCTCGTCGCGGTCGGCCAGCTCCAGCAGCCCGTCCAGGGAGAACGCCTCGTCGTCGATCGACGCGTGCAGGTCGCCGACCTTCGCGAACCGCTCCGGCATGGTGGCGATCGTGAAGTCGCGCGGGTCGACGTCGGCCAGCTCGTCCCAGGTCACCGGCACCGAGACGGGCGCGTGCGGGGCCGGCCGGACGCTGTAGGCCGACGCGATCGTCCGGTCGCGGGCGTTCTGGTTGAAGTCGATGAAGACCTGCTCGCCCCGCTCCTCCTTCCACCACCGGGTGGTGACCTCGTCGGGGACGCGGCGCTCCACCTCGCGGCCGAACGCCAGCGCCGCCCGGCGCACCTCGGTGAACGTCCAGCGCGGCTCGATCCGCACGTAGATGTGCACGCCGCCCTTGCCGGAGGTCTTCACGAACCCCGTCATGCCCAGCTCGGACAGCAGGTCGCGGGCCGGGCCGAGCGCGACCCGCACGGCGTCGGAGAAGTCGGTCCCGGGCTGGGGGTCGAGGTCGATGCGCAGCTCGTCCGGGTGGTCGACGTCGCCGTCGCGGACGGGCCACGGGTGGAACGTCAGCGTGCCGAGGTTCGCCGCCCAGGCGATCACCGCGACCTCGGTCGGCCGGACCTCGTCGGCGAACCGCCCGCTGGGGAAGGCGATCCGGGACGTCCGCACCCAGTCGGGGGCGCCCTTGGGCACGCGCTTCTGGTAGAACGCGTCGGACCTGCCCGCGCCGAAGCCCGCCTGGCCGCGCGCGTAGTCCTCCCGGGTGGCCATCTTCGCGCCCTCGAAGACGCCGGCCGGCCAGCGCTCCAGCGTGGTGGGCCGGTCGCGGGTGGCCCGCAGGATGCCCTCCCCCACGGCGATGTAGTACTCCACGAGCTGCCGCTTGGTGTAGCCGTGCTCGGGGAAGTAGACCTTGTCGGGATTGGTCACCTTGACGAGCCGATCCCCTACCGGGATCTCGATGAAGGGCGAGGCCATGACTGCACGTTAACCCAGGGATACGACAGTCTCCGGGAGCGGCCTCTCCGGGTACCTTCGAAGCATGGAGAAGATCCGCAAGAGCGAGGAAGAGTGGCGGGCCCGGCTCAGCCCCGAGGAGTTCCACGTGCTCCGCGAGGCGGGCACCGAGAAGCCCTTCACCGGCGAGTACACCGACACCAAGACCGTCGGCGTCTACCGTTGCCGCGCCTGCGGGACGGAGCTGTTCCGGTCGGAGACCAAGTTCGAGAGCCACTGCGGCTGGCCGTCGTTCTACGCGCCGTCCGACTCCGACGCGGTCACCCTGATCGAGGACCGCTCGCTCGGCATGGTGCGGACCGAGGTGCGCTGCGCCGTCTGCGACTCGCACCTCGGCCACGTGTTCCACGGTGAGGGCTACGCCACCCCGACCGACGACCGGTACTGCATCAACTCGGTGTCGCTCACGCTCGAACCCGCCGAATGACCGCAACCGCGGGCACGCTCCGCGCGTCCTAAGGACGACGACGCGCCCGCGGGAGGCCATCATGGGCGAGGACGGTCCGTACGAGAGCGAGCACGGTCCCTACGAGATCGCGTTCCTGACCGGAGGCGCCGTCCGGGTCGCCCAGACGGCCCTGGTCGCCCTGCACGAGGGGCGGCGCGTCCGCGTGTCCCGGGGGACGCACCGGGTGCAGGCCGTGAACCGGGAGGCGGACGACGCGGTCCAGGCCGCGCTCCTGGCGCTCGTCCCCGGCACGGGCATCCTGCTGGGGGACCTCCTCCAGGGGGCCGCCGCGTCGGAGGAGGTCCGCGCCATCGGGGAGGCGCTCAAGGAGGCGGGACTGGTCCGGGGCGGCCTGCGCGGCGCGCTCCGCCCCACCCGAGCCGGCCGGGCGGCGCGGAACCGGGCCGTCGAGGACGTCCCGCCGGACGGCCCGGGACGCTGCGCCGCCCTGGGCCCGGACGGCGTCGAGGACGCCAGGCTCCGCGAGATCCTGCTGACCAGGGACCCGAAGCCGCTGAAACTGGACCAGGGCCGCAGGCACGGCCACCAGAACCTGGAATCCAGCAACCTCTCGGACAACCAGTACGGCCTCTGACCGGGCCGATACGGGCCCCAGCCGGGCCTAGGGGGTGTCGGGGACCTTGCAGTCGTCGGAGTCGCTCTGCTTGTTGGCGAGGACGACGCTGCCGTTGTCGCTGCTCTTGCCGTGCACGAACACGCGCGGCTCGTCGTCGCCGCCGTCCTTGAGGTAGCCGACCGTCCACTCGCAGAGGGAGACGGCGGACGTGGAGTTCTCGTCGTCCTCGCCGAGGTCGGTGTAGACCCGGACGAACGTCCCGCTGCGCCGCACGTCCTTGACGTGCTTGACGATCTCGCCGCCCGGGTCCTTGGACCGCAGGTACGGCAGGGCCTCGGAGGAGAGCTCGTCGGGATCGCCGGAGTCGCCGACCGCGGCGAGGGTCGCTCCGGCGGAGGACGGTGCGGACCGGGCCGTGTGCGCGGCGGCGGCCGCCCTCGGCGCGGTGCCGGAGCCGCCGCCGGTCAGCGCCACCGCGGCGAGCGAGGCCACGACCGCCAGCGACGCGCCGCCCGCGCCCACCGCGACGAGGCGGCGCCGCCTGGACGCCGCCGCGAGCATCCGGTTCCAGCGGGTGGACAGCTCGGACGGCGGCTTGGCGTGCCGCCCGCGGGAGGCACCGGCGGGAGTCTCGTTCACGGGCGGCACTTTACTGGCGTTGCGTCCGGATTCTGGGCGGATCCTGGGATCTATACGTTCCCGTCGGGCAAGATCCCCAATGTTCCGGTTACGGGAGGTTCGCTATGAGTTCGGCCAGGGGCTTGCGGCGGCCGGTGTAGAACGGGATCTCCTCCCGGGTGTGCAGCCGGGCGCGCGCGCCGCGCAGGTGCCGCATGAGGTCGACGATGCGGTGCAGCTCGTCGGCCTCGAACGCGAGCATCCACTCGTAGTCGCCGAGCGCGAACGCCGACACGGTGTTGGCGCGGACGTCGGGGTAGTCGCGCGCCATCTTGCCGTGCTCGGCGAGCATGGCGCGGCGCTCCTCGTCCGGCAGCAGGTACCACTCATAGGACCGGACGAACGGGTACACGCACACGTACGCGCGCGGCTCCTCGTCGGCCAGGAACGCCGGGATGTGGCTCTTGTTGAACTCCGCGGGGCGGTGCAGCGCCATCTGCGACCACACCGGCTCGCTGGCGCGGCCGACGGCGGTGCGGCGGAACCGCGTGTAGACCTCCTGGAGGTCGTCGGAGCTGGGCGCGTGCCACCAGAACATGTAGTCGGCGTCCGCGCGCAGGCCCGCCACGTCGTAGGAGCCGCGGGTGGTGACGTCCTTCTCGGCCATCTGGTCGAGTAGGTCCCGCACTTCGGCGGCGTCCTGCTCGCCGAGCGTGCCGGTGTCGCGCACCCGGAACACCGACCACATGGTGTAGCGGATGACGTTATTGAGTTCGCGCGCCTTCGGCCTGGCCGCCGGCTCCGTCCCTGACATCGTTCGTTCCTCCTCGACTGCGCAGATGGTCCAGCACCCGGTCGGCCGCCGCGTTCGCCGAGGCGATGCAGGCGGGGATCCCCAGGCCGTCGTAGGCGGCGCCCGCGACGGCGAGCCCCGGTTGGCGGGCGACCGCGGCGCGGACCGCGGCCACGCGGTCGGCGTGGCCCACGTTGTACTGCGGCAGGCCGCCGCCCCAGCGGGTCACCCGGCTGTCGACGGGCAGCTCAGTGACGCCGGAGGTGGCGGCCAGTTCCGCCATCGCGGCGGCCTTCAGCTCCTCATCGGGCCTCTGGAGCACGTGCTCCTCGCCGAACCGCCCGATGGAGCACCGGACGGCGATGAGGCCCGGGTTGCGGTCGCGCAGATGCGGCCATTTTACCGAGCTGTAGGTGACGGCCTTGACGCCCCGGCCGCCCGCCTCGGTGTCGCTCTCCACGCCGGGGACGAGGTATCCGCTGCCGTCCAGGGGCTTGGGGAACGCGGTGGCCTGGTAGGCGAGGGTGACGATCGCCATGCTCGCGGACTCGATGCCCGCGAGCGCGCGCCCGGCGGCGGGCACCTCGTCGGCCAGCAGCCGGGACGCGGGCGCCGCGGGCACCGCGATCACGACGGCGTCGGCGTCGAGGAGTTCGGGGTCGCGGGCCGAGCCGACGGTGAGCCGCCAGCCGGCGGGACGGCGCCGCAGCTCGCGGACGGTGGCGTTCACGCGGACCGTCCCGCCGGCCGCCTCGACGTCGGCGGCGATCAGCGACGGCAGCGAGCCGAGCCCGCCGGTCAGGGTGGCGAACACCGGACCGGCGTCTTTCGGCGCGGTCTCCCGGATGCCCTGGACGGCGTTGATCAGCGAGCGGTGGGCGCGCGCGGCGGCGGCCACGGCGGGCAGCGTGGAGTCGAACGACAGCAGTTCGGCGCGTCCCGCGTAGACGCCGCCGAGCAGCGGCTCGACGAGCCGGTCGACGACCTCGCGGCCCATCCGGGCGCCGATGTAGTCGGCCACCGAGACGTCGTCGCCGCGCTGGGTCTCGGGCATCACCAGGTCGAGCGGGACGCGGGCCAGCCCGGCCGGGGACAGCACCTGCGAGGCGGCGAGCGCCTTCATGTCGGACGGGACGCCCATCACCTGCCCGGACGGGATGGGGCGGAGCGCGCCGCGGCTGAGGATCGCCGAGGAGGTCGTGCCGGGGTTCACCAGGTCGTCGCCGCGGTCGAGGGCGCGGACGAGCGCGAGGCCCTCGGGGCGGCGGGCCAGCATGGACTCGGCGCCCTCGTCCACCGGGATCCCGGCGATGTCGCTGACCCGGAGCTTGCCGCCGATCAGAGGGGAGCCCTCCAGCACGGTCACGCGGACGCCGGCGTGAGCGAGCGCGCGCGCGGCGGTCAGGCCCGCGATGCCGCCGCCGACCACGACGGCGTGGGAGGCGGGTCGAGACGGGGTCATGCGTCCAGCCTTCCAGACGCCCCGCGGAACCGCGCACCGGGGCGCCCGCAGCGCGGGCCGGTTTCTATCCGGGAGTGACAAGATCTTCAGACCTTGCCAGTGAATACTGGCAAGCATGAAGATCTGGAGAGTCCCGCTCGCCGCCGCCGCGGCGGTGGTCCTGGCCGCCGGCCTGACCGCCCCCGCGTCCGCCGCGACCCGCGGCGACTTCAAGCCCGTGTCCCTGCCCTTCTTCTGGCCGGAGAACGGCATCACGGACGTCGACGCCGCCTCGCCCGACAGCGTCTGGATCACCGGGTACCAGGGGGCGATCACCCTCCCCGGACCGATCCCCGGGATGGGCACGCAGATTCCCGGCAACCCGGTCGTGCGCCGCTGGCAGAACGGCGACTGGGTGGAGTACGACCTGCTGAACCTGCCGAACCACGCCTCGATCCAGGACGTCGACGCGGTCGCCCCCGAAGACGTGTGGATCAAGGGCGTCAGGTACGGCGACGACAAGACGACGTCCCCCTACCTGGGGCACTTCCGCGGCTCGGCGTTCAACGAGGTGCCGCTGCCTCCGGGAGCCGGCGGCGCCGGGACGCTGCAGGCCGGCGCGTCCGGCGTCTGGTACAGCACCCTGACCGACGTGTACCGCTGGACCGGCGACATCTGGACGGACAAGTGGACGCACGTCACCACCTTCCCGGAGATCAGCCTCGACACGGGCTACATCCGGGCCGACGATGACATCTGGCGCCTCGGCACCACCTCCGAGTGGAGCACGACGTTCGTGGCGCAGCACTGGGACGGGCGGTCCTGGAAGAGCGTCCCCATGAACACCGACGGCCTCGGCGTGGGGTTCGGCTTCGCCGACATGGTCGCCATCTCCCCCACCGACGCCTGGGCCGCCGGCACCGACAACCACACGTCGCCCGCCACGCCCGTCCTGATGCACTGGGACGGAACGGCCTGGTCGAAGGCCGCCGTCCCCGCCGGGCTCAACGGGCTGACCAGGATCATCAAGGGCGCGGACGGGGACCTGTGGGCCCTCGGGCACACGCTCGACGAGCCCGCCAAGCCCGGCCTGCTCCACTACAGCGGCGGGACGTGGTCGCGGGTGCCGACCAGCGCCGTCCCGAACCGGACCAACATCAACGCGACGCAGCTGGCGGTCGTCCCCGGCACCGGCGCCCTCTGGACGCTCGGGACCACCACCGTCGGCACCGTCAACACCGGCGTGATGGTCCTCTCCGACCGCTGACGCGCCCCCGGAACGGATGCGCAAGGGCACGGATGCGCCGGGGCACGGCCGCGCGGGGACGGCCGTGACCCCGGTGTGCCCCGGCCGTGGCCGGATCGCGACGCGGCCGCCGGAACGGTGATCTGCACCACTCCGTCCAAACCTCATGCTGAACGTCAGAAGCGTCAGGCAGATCCCGTACGCGCTGATCGTCCTTCTGCTGGCCGGGGTGCTGGGCGGGACGCTCGCGGCGTGCGGCGGCAGCGGACCGTCGTCCGATTCGTCGGAGCGGAGCGCGGCGCGCGGCGTCCCCGCCCCGGCGGCCACGCCGGGCGGTGTCGAAGCCCAGCGGAAGGGGGCGTCCGGCACGTCCGGGTCCGGCGCGCGCGGGGGCGCGGCGGCGCAGCCGCAGCCGCTGCCGCCGGCGGGCCGCGCCGTCGTCTACACCGCGACGATGCGGATCCGGGCCAAGGACGTGGACGCGTCCGCGACCAGGGCCAAGGAGCTGGTGAGCGCGGCGGGCGGGTACGTCGAGCACGAGTCCGGGTCGAGCGACCCGCCCGGCTCGACGATCACGCTGAAGATCCCGTCCGACCGGTACGCCGGCGTGCTGGACCAGCTGTCCCGGCGGCTCGGCACCAAGCTGTCGGTGTCCCAGCAGGCCGACGACGTGACCGGCGAGGTCGCCGACGTCGACAGCCGGGTGCGGTCCGCGAAGGCCGCGCTGGCGTCGTTCCGCAAGCTGCTCGACAAGGCCACGACGGTCGGCGAGATCATCGACGTCGAGCAGGAGATCGCCTCGCGGGAGGCGGACCTGGAGTCGCTGCAGGCCCGCCAGAAGGCGCTGAGCCAGAGCACGCAGTACGCGACGGTGACCGTCACGCTGGAGGCGGCGGCGACGCCCGCGCGGCACCACGGCGACCGAGGCGGGTTCGTTGGCGCGCTCGGCGACGGCTGGCACGCGTTCACCGGATTCCTCGGCGGCGTCGCCGTCGTGTTCGGCTGGCTGCTGCCGTTCCTGGTCGCCGCCGCGATCATCGTCGCGCCGATCGTGGCCTACCGGAACCGGCGCCGGAGCCGCGGGCCGGCGGAACCGGACACCGGCGGAGGCCGCGAGGAGCGGCCCGTCGCGGTCGGGACGGGCGGCGCGAGCGGCGCCGGCGGCCCGGATGACCCCGCCGGCGAGCCGGTCCGGCCGGAGACGCCGCCCGCCGACTGAGAGGCGCCGCCCGCCGGATGAGAGCCGCCACCCGCCGAATCAAAGGCGGGGGCGCGGGTCAGTGCTCGGAGCCCGCCTCGTGGACCAGGTCGACGAGGCGGGTCAGCACGTCGGGGTCCGTCGACGGCAGCACGCCGTGGCCGAGGTTGAAGACGTGGCCCTCGGCCGTCCGGCCCCGGGCCAGCACGTCCAGCGCGCGCCGCTCGACCGTCTCCCACGGCGCGAACAGCACCGCCGGGTCGAGGTTGCCCTGCAGCGCCTTGCCCGGCTCGACGCGGCGGACCGCCTCGTCCAGCGGGACGCGCCAGTCGACCCCGACCACGTCCGCGCCGGCCTCGCCCATCAGGCCGAGCAGCTCGCCGGTGCCGACGCCGAAGTGGATGCGCGGCACGCCGAGCGGCTCGATCTCGGCGAAGATCCGGCTGGTGTGCGGCAGCACCGAGGCGCGGTAGTCCTCCGGCGCGACCGAGCCGACCCAGGAGTCGAACACCTGGATCGCGCTCGCGCCCGCGGCGATCTGCACCTTCAGGAACGCGATCGTGAGGTCGGCGAGCCTGCCCATGAGCCGGTCCCACAGCTCGGGCTCGCCGTACATCATGGCCTTGGTGCGCTCCTGGTTCTTCGACGGCCCGCCCTCGATCAGGTAGGACGCCAGCGTGAACGGGCCGCCCGCGAAGCCGATCAGCGGCGTGGCCCCGAGCTCCCCGACCAGCCCCCCGACGGCCTCGGTGACGTAGGGCACGTCATCGGGCTCCAGCGGGCGCAGCGCGTCCAGGCCCGCGGCGTCCCGGATCGGGTCGGCGATCACCGGGCCGACGCCGGGCTTGATGTCGAGGTCGATCCCGATCGCCTTCAGCGGCACCACGATGTCGCTGAAGAAGATCGCCGCGTCCACGCCGTACCGCCGCACCGGCTGCAACGTGATCTCCACGATCATGTCCGGGCGGGCGCACGACTCCAGCATCGGCACGCCCTCGCGGAGCCGCAGATACTCTGGCAGCGCGCGGCCCGCCTGGCGCATGAACCACACCGGGGTGCGCGGCACGGGACGGCGGCGGCACGCGAGCAGGAACGGGCTCTCCGCGAGCGGACCCGGATCGGCGGACGGGTTCGCGGCGGCGTCGTTGGGGCGGGCGGCGTCAGCGGTCACGTTGTGAATGGTCCCACGAGAGCGCGTTCCCGGCGCACCGGGGTGACGACGAGGCGGCGGCGGTGAGCCACGAAGTTCCGGACACGCCGAGCGAAGTCCCGCATTCTGTCACCGGCGCGTGCGAACGTGATGCGTGTCATAGCCGAGGGAGGTTCCCCCTTGCACTGCTCCACCTGCGGTGATGAGCGTGAGTTCGAGCAGCCGCCGTGTCCCGACGGGCACGGCGCGGAGTGCCCCGAGCGGGTCTGCGTCGACTGCGGAGCGGCCGTCCTGGTCGACCCGCCGCTGACGTCCCCCGACCCCGCGCACGCGCCCCCCGGCCGGCCCGCCGCGTCCCCCGCGGGCCCGGCGGTCCAGGCGTCCCCCGGCGGGACGGGCCCCAGACGCGCCGGCTCCTCGCCGGCCGCATCCGCGCGGGCCGTGGCCTGAACGCCGCGGCCCCCGAGACGAAACCCACTGTGCTGTGCCTGCATCCCCTCCGTACCCTCCGGTCGCGCGCGGCGGCGTCCCGTCCCGGCACCACCGACACGAGTCCCGCCCCCGCACCCAGGCCGGTCCGCCCATGAACCCTCCCGCCTTCCAGCGGGCCCTCGACACCCTGCGCGAGATCCTCGACGGGCCGGGCCCGCGGCCCGAGCTCGACCTGGAGGACATGCCCGCCCCGCAGAGCCTGGCCCCGTACGCCGCGGCCCTGTCCGGGTCGGTCTACCGCGACGACGACACCGAGGTCGCGATGGGCCGGCTGATCGTCCTCTACGACCCCGACGGCGCCAAGGGCTGGACGAACGGCTTCCGGATCGTCGCCTACATCCGCGCCGACCTCGAACCCGACATCGCCGCCGACGAGCTGATCGGCTCCGTCGCCTGGGACTGGCTGCTCGAGGCGCTCGAGCCGGCCGGCTACGCGGGCGTCTCCGGGACGATCACCCGCGCGGTGTCGGAGAGCTTCGGCGACAAGCGCGACGAGCCGTCCACGACCGAGCTGGAGCTGCGCGCCTCCTGGTCCCCGACCGGCGACGACCTGGCCGGGCACGTCGCGGCCTGGTGCGAGGTGATGTGCACCACCGCGGGCCTGCCCCCGGCGGGCGTCTCCGCGCTCCCGGACCGGCCCGGCGGCGCGGGCCCCTGAGCCCGCGGGGCCGGCCGCGGAGCGTCCCTTCCGCGGAGGCACCGGCCCCGGCGGCACCGGCCGGCGCGACCGGGGGTCGTCCCTCCTCGGGAGGTCCTGAGAGCGACGTACGGTAGGGGACGTGAGCACAGCGTCCGGAACCGAGGCGGCGGGGGAGAACACGGGAAAAGTGGGAGTGTCCGAAACGCGTGCCACCGGTCCCGACCGGGACTCCGGTGGCGAGGAGCCCGCCGCACGGCCGGCGGGCGCGAAGAAGGCGGGCAAGGCGGTGCCCGCGGAGCCCGGCACGGCGGAGGAGCAGACCGGCACGGGCGGCGCGCCCGGCGCGGTGCCGCCGGGTCCCGCGCCCGGCGCGACGGTGCCCGGCGGCGGCGCGGCCGGCGCCACGGCGGCCGGCGTGGCCACCGCGGCGGGCAACGGCGCCGGTGAGAAGGCCGCCGGTGAGAAGGCGGCCGAGGACGCGGCCGGCGACGAGCGGCCCCCGGCCGTGCTGCTGCTGGAGCCGCGCGAGGGCGTCCCCCCGGTCGTGGTCGACGCCGCCGAGCTGGAACGCGTCATCGCCGCGTTCGCCGCGGGCACCGGCCCGGTCGCCGTCGACGCCGAGCGGGCGTCCGGCTACCGGTACGGGCAGCGCGCCTACCTGATCCAGCTGCGCCGCGCGGGCGCCGGCACCGCGCTGATCGACCCGATCGCCTGCCCCGACCTCACCGGCCTGGACGCGGCGCTCGCCGACACCGAGATGGTGCTGCACGCCGCCAACCAGGACCTGCCGTGCCTGGCGGAGGTCGGCCTCGTCCCGAAGCGGCTGTTCGACACCGAGCTCGCGGGGCGGCTGCTCGGCTACCCGCGCGTCGGCCTCGGCTCCATGGTCGAGAACGTGCTGGGCTTCTTGCTGGAGAAGGGCCACTCCGCCGCCGACTGGTCCACCCGCCCCCTCCCCGAGGACTGGCTGCGCTACGCGGCGCTGGACGTCGAGCTGCTGGTGGAGCTGCGCGACGCGCTGGAGGCCGAGCTGCGCGACGCCGGGAAGCTGGAGTGGGCGCTGGAGGAGTTCGAGGCGATCCTGACCACGCCGCCGAAGCCGCCGCGCCCCGACCCGTGGCGCCGCACCTCCGGCATCCACCGCGTGCGCAACCGGCGCGCGCTGGCGACCGTCCGCGAGGTGTGGGAGGCCCGCGACAAGATCGCGCGCGAGCGGGACCTGTCCCCCGGCCGGGTGCTGCAGGACGCGGCGATCGTCGAGCTGGCGCTGAACCCGCCGAAGACCCCCGCCGAGCTTCAGTCGCTGCCCACCATGCGGGGGCGCGGCGCCCGCCGGCACCAGTCGGCGTGGCTGCGCGCGGTGTCGCGGGCCCGCGCGGTGCCCGACCGGCAGCTGCCCGAGGCGAACCTGCCCGGCGACGGGCCGCCGCCCGCGCACCGCTGGGCCGACCGCGACCCCGAGGCCGCCAAGCGGCTGACCGCCGCCCGCGCCGTCGTCGCCGCGCTCGCCGACGAGCACTCGATGCCGTCGGAGAACCTGATCCAGCCCGACTTCGTCCGGCGGCTCGCGTGGACGCCGCCGGAGGAGCCGTCGGCGTCGGCGATCGGCGCCGCGCTGCGCGGGCTGGGCGCGCGCCGCTGGCAGGTCGAGCTGACGGCGCAGCCGATCGCGCGCGCGTTCCTCCGGCTCGACTTCCCCGCGCCGTGATCGGGGCGGATCGCGGCCGGGTTCACCGCGCGGGCGGTGCCCTCATCCGCATGTGAGGCACGTCTCGTCGGATGAGGTGACGCGATCGGGTCTTGCGGGGGGCGCCGCGGAGGCACACACTGGCTTAGGTTAGCTTTGCCTAAACCACTCGTGTCTCTGGAGGAGGTCAGCGATGCTCCTGGGCAACTTCCTCATCGGTATGCGGGAGGGGCTGGAGGCCGCCCTGGTCGTCAGCATCCTCATCGCCTATCTGGTGAAGACCGGCAACCGCCGGGCCCTCGTTCCCGTCTGGACGGGCATCGCGATCGCGGTCGCGCTCGCCGTCGGGTTCGGCATCGCGCTCACCGCGGCGTCCTCGGAGATGCAGTTCAAGACCCAGGAGCTGTTCGGCGGCGTGCTGTCGATCGTCGCGGTGTGCCTGGTCACCTGGATGGTCTTCTGGATGCGCAAGACCGCCCGGTTCATGAAGTCGGAGCTGGAGGGCAGGCTCGAAGGGGCGCTGAACGTCGGGCCGCTCGCGCTCGCCGCCGTCGCGCTGCTGTCGGTCGGCCGCGAGGGCATCGAGACCGTGCTGTTCCTCTGGACGAACATCCAGAGCTCGTCCGGCGGCTCCACCCAGCCGATCATCGGCGCGGCCCTCGGCCTGGTCGTCGCGATCGTGCTCGGGTACCTGCTCTACCGCGGCGGCCTCAAGATCAACCTGGGCCGGTTCTTCACCTGGACGGGCGGCGCGCTGATCGTCGTCGCGGCGGGCGTGTTCGGCTACGGCTTCCACGACCTGCAGGAGGCCGACGTGCTGCCCGGCCTGAACGCGGTCGCGCTCGAACCGCACGTGTTCTTCGACAAGCTCGGCACCCCCGGCGACTGGCTGCAGACCGTCCTGCAGGGCGTGCTGAACGTCACCCCGCAGATCACCTGGCTGCAGCTGGTCATGTGGGCGGCGTACCTGGTGCCGGTGATGGCGCTGTTCCTGCGCAAGACCGGCCCGAGCCGGCCGGCCCCCGCCCCGAAGAAGGCCGTCGAGCCCGCCCCGAGCTCCTGACCGGCCCGAACCCGTGACGGCCGTCGCCCCGGCTAGAGGTCCGGCAGCGGGTCGCGGGGCAGGGTGTCGCGGGCGAAGACCTCGCTGTCGGCGGCGTTGACGACCGGGACGTACTCGTCGTCCACCTCGAACGCGGCGCCGCCGAACTCGAAGGACGCGCCCGCGCCGGTCTCCACCGGGCCGATCCGGGTGCCGCGCGGGTAGGCGCCCCAGATGCTCTTCGGCGTGCTGCGCCCCAGCGGACCGGTGGAGATCACGGCGACCTGGTCGTCGGTGACGACGAAGATGAACCCCGCTCCGCCGCCGTAGGACCTCGCGGGGAAGATGTAGCGGATCTGGCCGTCGGTACCGAGGAACTCGCGGCAACGCTCGCGCAGCGGACGTGGCACGGGCATGGCTGTGCGGGCACCTCCCGGGGAGGACGTCGTCGGCGCCCCCATCATGCACCGGTTCGCCGAATCCGGGCCAGAGCCGGATCCGGATCGGAGACCCGTCACACCGCGGCCAGCGCCACCGTCGGCGACAGCCGCGCCGCCCGCACCGCCGGGTACAGGCCCGCGACCGTGCCGATGAGCAGCGTCGCGCCGAGCGCGCCGGCGGGCGCCCACCCCGGCAGGACCGGCGGCCAGCCCTTCGCCGCCGCGAACCCGGCGGTCACCGCGGCGCCGAGCAGCACGCCCGCCGCGCCGCCGGACGCCGACAGCAGCAGCGACTCGGCGAGGAACTGCGTCCGCACCTGGCCGCGGGTGGCGCCGAGCGAGCGGCGCAGCCCGATCTCGCGGCGCCGCTCCAGCACCGACACCACCATCGTGTTCGCGACGCCGACGCCGCCGACCAGCAGCGCCACCGCGCCGAGCCCGAGCAGCAGCCCGGTGAACGCGCCCGCCGCCTCCGCCTTCGCCCGCAGCGCGTCCGACGGCCGGGCGACCTCGACCTCCTCGGGGTGCTCCGGGTTCACGGTGCGGGCCAGGACGTCGCGGACGCCGTCCACCGACGCGTCGGTGGACCGCTCGTAGATCGTCGTCGGGTGCCCGTCGAAGCCGAGGTAGCGTTCCGCCGCGTCCCACCCGACGAGCGCGGACCGGTCGATCTCCGGCGCCAGCTCCGCGGGCCGCAGCAGGCCCAGCACGGTGAACCAGCGGCCGCCCGCGAACACCCGGCCGCCCGCCGCGTCCACGCCGAGCCGCCGCGCCGCCTCCGAGCCGAGCACCATGCCGGGATACCGCTCGGTCGCCGCGTTCAGCCACCGGCCGCTCGCGGTGCCGGCGCCGAGCGTCGCGAGCAGGTCCGGCGAGGCCGCCTGCACCGCGATGCCCTGCGTGACCTCCACCGGGATGCGGTCGGTGCGGCGCACCGTCGCGTCCACCGACCCGGTCGCGCCGACCCCGGTGACCGGGCCGATCCGCCGCACCATCTCCGGCGCGGTCTCCGGCAGCTCCGCCTGGCCGCCGAACAGGGTGCTGCCCGGCTTCGCCGTCAGCAGGTTCGTGCCGAGCCGGTCCAGCCGCCGCAGCAGGTCCTCCTTGCTCGACGACGAGATCCCGATGACCGCGACCATCGTCGCGATCCCGATCGCGATGCCGAGCGCCGACAGCACCGCCCGCGCCGGACGCGTCCGCAGCCCCGCGAGCCCGGCCCGCACGACGTCCCGCGGCCCGAGCCGCGCCGGGGCGAGCCCGCTCATCGGCTCCTCGCCCCCGCCCGCTCGTCCTCGACGACCAGCCCGTCCCGGACCCGGACCCGCCGCGGCGCGCGGGCCGCGACGTCCGGGTCGTGCGTGATGATCGCGACGGTGGTGCCGGCCCGGTTCAGCTCGTCCAGCAGCGCCAGCACCCCGGACCCGGCCGCCGTGTCGAGGTTGCCGGTCGGCTCGTCGGCCAGCAGCAGGTCCGGACCGCCCGCCACCGCGCGCGCCACCGCGACCCGCTGCTGCTCGCCGCCCGACAGCTGGTGCGGCCGGTGCCCGGTCCGTTCGCCGAGCCCCACCCGCTCCAGCGCCTCCCGCGCGCGCTTGCGCCGCTCCTTCAAGCCCGCGCCGCTGTAGAGCAGCCCGTCGGCCACGTTGTCGAGAGCGCTGACGCCCGGCGCGAGATGGAACTGCTGGAACACGAACCCGATGTGCCGCGCCCGCAGCGCCGACAGCTCCCGGTCGCTCAGCCGCGCCACGTCGTGTCCCGCGACCCTCACCCGTCCCGCCGTCGGCCGGTCCAGCGTCCCGATCATGTGCAGCAGCGTCGACTTCCCCGACCCGGACGGTCCGACGATCGCCACCAGCTCCCCCGTCCCGATCACCAGGTCCACGCCGCGCAGCGCCGCGACGCTCCCGTACTCCTTCGTCACCCCGGCCAGCTCCACGATGGCGTCGCCGGCCGCGCCGTCTCCGAGCCTCATTCGGCCGGCACCCCCACCCGGACGCCCTCGCGGACGCCGTCGCCCTCCACCTCGACGCGCCCTCCGCCGAACGCCCCCGTCCGCACCGGGACGAGCCGCCGCCGCGCCCCGTCCACGACCTCCAGCCCGAAGCCGCCCTCCTTGAGCGCCAGCAGCGCCTCCACCGGCACCGACAGCACGTCCTTCCGCCGCTCGCTCTCCAGCTCGACGCCGACCGGCGCCTCGTCGAGCCGGCCCGTCCCCTCGCCGCCCAGCGACACGTCGACGCCCACGGTGGTCTTCTGGTCCTGCCCCGAGCCGGTCGTCTCGGCGACGCTCCCGACCTTCGCGACCGTCCCGTCCACCGTCCTCCCGCCGGGCAGCTCGACCCGCACCTTCTCCCCCACGCGCGCCATGTCCTGCTTGTCGGCGTCCAGGTCGATGTGCACGACCCGCCGCGTCCCGGCGACCGTCAGCACCGGCTGCCCCTGCACGGCCCGCTTCCCCTCCGGTGCCTTCACCTCCTTCACCTTCACGGCGCCCGCGAGGAACACCACCTGCCCCGGCGAGAGCGTCCCGGTCCGGTCGAGGCCCCGGTCGTCCTGCCACTCCTCCACCGCGGCCTCGGTCGCGCCGGTGAAGTCGTCGTCCACGGTCATCCCGCCGTACCCGAGGGCCCGCAGGTTCTCCTCCAGCTCCCGGACGTCCTTGCCCGAGTCGCCCTCCTTGAGGACCCGGTACATCGGCACGCCCCCGTACATCAGCGTGACCGGGTCGCCCGCGACCCGCAGCAGCGTCCCGCCCCTCCGGACCGTCGCGCCCTGCTCCGGCGCCCACGTCACGACCCCGGACGCCCCCGCCCATACCTCGCGCTCGTCGCCGTAGGTGAGCTTCCCGTCCACCTTCTCGGTGTCGACGAGGTCGCCCCTGGTCACGGCCGCTGTACCGAGCCGCGCCGCCGGGGGTTCGGCGCCCTTCCCGTCGCCGGACGTCCAGGCGAGCGCTCCCCCGCCGGCCGCCACCACGACGGCCGCGGCCCCGCCCGCCGCCATGGCGCGCCTCACTTCCCCGCTCCCGGCACGAGGGCCTTGCACGCCTCCCGCGCCTTGTTCACGGTCCCCGGGTCGGCCTTCCCCGTCGGTATCCGGATCGTCCCGTCGGGATCCGGGTCCTTCATGTCGACCCCGTGCTCCCGCATGCACTGCGCGAACTTCACGTACTGGTCGCGCACCTTCGGGTCCTTCAGATCGGGCAGCTTCCCGCCCGCCTGCAGCCACGATTGGCACTTCTTCATCGCGGCCTGCAGTTTCTCCCGGCCGGCGCCCTTCCCGATCCGCATCGTCTCCGCGTGCCCGCTCCCCGGGTCCGGGACGTCCACCCCGTTCTGCCGCATGCACTGCGCGAACTTCAGCTGCGCGTCCTCCGGGCTCAGCGACCGGCTCGGCGACGCGGACGCCTTCACCGCCGCGCCCCCGGCGCTCGCGACCCCGTCCCCGCCGTCACCCCCGCCCCCGCACGCCACCGCCCCGGCCAGAACGGCCCCGGCCACCACGATCACCCGAATCCTCATGCCTCCCTCTCCGCCAGACCACCCGGCCCAGCGGCCCCCACCAAACCCACCCCCGCGTTAAACGTGCATTAGGCGGTGTGTGATCGGAGCGGGTGCGGGTGGGTGTCCGCACCCGCTTTGGAGGGCTTCTCAGCCGCTGGCGGTCCCGGCGCAGTGCGGCTAGTCGGCGCGGCAGAGTTCCTGTTCGGCGATGGAGAGCGTTTGCCGGCGCAGCGAGGGCTGTAGGGAGTTGGTGTTCAGGAGAAGCGCGACGCGGTTATGGCCGAGTTGCATCACGCTGGAGGTGTATCCGTCGATGTCTCCGAGAGAGCCGTAGGCGGTTCCGCACGGCGTCGAGGTGATCGTCAGGCCGAGGCCGTAGCCGACGCCGGGCATACCGGCGGCGGTGAAGAACGCATCGGCTCCCGGCGTGGGCCGCTCCATCTCCGCGAGCAGGTGCCGCGGGACGAGCCGCCCGCCGAGCAGCGCGCCGAGGAACCGGTCGACGTCGTCGCCCGTCGACACCATCGCGGCCGCCGCCCCGGCCGCGCCGGCGCTCGTCCGGGTGGTCGCGTCGAGTGCGGGGCCGGAACGGGGCGGCAGCGGAGCGGCGAAGACGTAGCCGCGTGCCTGGCGGGGTGCGACCGTGGTCGCGGTGGGGAACGTTGTGCCGGTCAGGTGGAGGGCGCGGATCAGGCGCGTCCGCACCTCGTCCTGGATCGTGTGGCCGGTGACCCGGCGGACGATCTCGCCGAGGACGATGTAGTTGGTGCTGGAGTAGTAGAAGCCGGTCCCCGGCATGAAGTAGGGCGGATGCGCCGCGCCCAGAGCGATGAGCTGCGCGGGCGTGTACGCGGCGCCGGGGTCGAAGCGGGGATCGGCCGAGTAGTCGAAGAGTCCGCTGGCGTGTTCGAGCAGGTCCCGCACGGTGATCAGGTCGGCGTGCGGGACCGGTTCGGGGAGGAGCCCCGCGATCGGCTGGTCGAGGGCGAGCCGGTGCTCCGCGACCAGTTGCAGCACCACCGCGGCCACGAAGGTCTTGGTGATCGAAGCGATCCGGAACCGGTCGCCGGGGTGCATCGCCCGATTCGCGGAGACGTCCGCGAGGCCCGCGGCCATCCGCCGCGCCGGCCGTCCGTCGCGGCTCGTGACCGCGGCCACGCCGGGCACACCGTCGACGTCGACGAGTTCCTGGATCTCCGTCCGCAAGCGGGCATCGCGGGACGGGGCACCCGTGGCGTGCGCCGGCGGCGAGGCGGCGACCCCGATCAGCGCGGCGATGACCGGGGCGGCACAGCGCTTCATCCACATGAGCGTTCTCCTTCATGACCAGGCATGGCCGCCACCATCGCAACCGCACGGCCGGCCGTCTTGGAGAAATGTCCGCACCCGTGGCCGACGCCGCGCGTACCGAGCGATCCGGGAACGGCGGACATTCGTACAAGCCACCGGCCCCCGGCTGCGGCGACAGTGACCTGTGACCGACGGGATCTCACCGAGCCGAGGGGAACGCGATGCCGCAGACCGGTTCAGGCATGTACTGGGAAGAACACGGCCAGGGGCCGGCGACACTCGTCCTGTTGCCGGGGTTCGGCGCCACGGCCGGACTGATGGCCGGGATCGCGCGGCACCTGAGCGGATTCCGCGTCCTGGTCTTCGACCTGCCCGGACACGGCCGGTCCGCCGGCGCGCCGGCGGACGGGAGGCTGCCCGCGCTGGCCGCGACCCTGCACGACGCGATCAAGGACGCCGGCGTCGGCGCGCACTTCCTGGCCGGCTGTTCCCTCGGCGGTGCGATCGCGCTGCGCATGGCGCTCGACCACCCGGACGAGGTGCGTGCACTGGTCGGCATCGTGCCGTGGAACGCCGCGGGGACGACCGCCGACGACCAGGTGATCGCCGCCTTCGATGCCGCGTACGGCGACACCGAAGCCCTCGCTCAGGGAGTCGCGGCGATCTCCGTGGACCCGTCGAAGACGTCGGGTCTGGTGGACGGCATGCTGACCGTCACCGAGCCGATGTGGCACGGCTGGCTCGCCGGAGGCGCCCTGACGAGCCAGGCCGACGAGCTGCCGGGGCTGCGCGTGCCGGCCTGCTCCATCATCGGCGGCAAGGACGTCGTCGTCGACCAGGCCGCGCAGCTCGACGACGTACGGCGCATCCCGGGCGGCCGCGCGGTCCTGCTGAGCGACCTCGGCCACCTGTGCGGTCTCGAAAGGCCCGATGTCGTCGCGCACGAGATCACCGCGTTCCTGACCACCGTGAACACGGAATCCAGGTGAGACGGGCGGGTTGTTGGTTCGGTGATAAACGGCGGGGTGACGCTGTGCGGTGAGGCACATAACCGAGCGTGCGCGGTCGGCCATAATCCGTTCGTGCCCAGCAACGCCGCGCCCCCGCTGAACGAGGACTTCCGGCTGGTCGAGGGGCTCCGGAGGCAGCGGCCCGGGGCTGTCGGCCACGTCTACAACGTGTACGGGCCCGAGCTCGTCGAGTACGCGGAGGGGCTGCTCGGCGACCACGGGCGGGCGGTGGCGGCCGTGCGGGCGGCGCTGCTCGCGCTGCGGCGGGCCGAGGGGGCGGACGTCCCCGACGCGGGAACGTTCCGGGACTGGCTGTACGAGGTGGTCCGCGACGAGTGCCGCAGGCCCGAACGGGGGCGCCGGCGGATCGCGGTGATCGGGGCGGCGGCCGCGGCGGTGCTGGCGGCCGGGGTGGTCGCGGCGTTCGAGACGGGCGGCGGGGACGCGGCGCCCCGGCGGGCGCCGACGGTGGCGGCGGCGACGCCGGAGCCGAGCGCGCCGCCGGTGACGGTCTCGCCCGCGCAGAAGGACGAGCAGGAGAAGAAGGATGTGAAGGAGAAAGGCGGGAAGAAGGACGAGCCCGCCGGGAAGAGGCCGGCGAAGCACGAGCCGGGCGGCGGAGCCGGGGGCGGGGCAGGGCGGCTGGCGGTGAGCGACGGCGGCTGCCACGGCCTCGGTGTCGCCGGGCTGCCGAGGTCGTGCCCGGTGCGGCTGACGGCGGTGGGCGGGACGGTCCACTGGGCGGTGGCGTCGGTGCGGTCGCGGGGCGGGCGGGTCAGCGCGTCCGGTGCGGGGACGCTCAAGGCGGGCCGTTCGACGACGGTGACCGTGGTGGTGCGGCCGACGGTGCTCTGCTACATGGGCGGGGGCGGCGGAGGGTCGGTCGGCTTCTCGCCGGGCGGCACCGCCACCGTCTCCTACACCTGCTGGCGCCGCTAGTAGCATCACGCCTCATGTCGCGAGCGATCTCCCGGGACCCCGATCGGCTGGTCCTCTTCACCGACGCGGTCGTGGCCATCGCCGTCACGCTGCTGGTCCTGCCGCTGGTCGACGTGGTGCCGGAGACGGTGCGCGGGCACGGGGCGTCCAGCGAGGTGATCACCGAGCACAAGGCGCAGATCTACAGCTTCCTGCTCAGCTTCGTGGTGATCATCCGCCTGTGGCTGGTGCACCACCGGACGTTCGAGCACATCCGCGGCTACACGCGCGCCCTGATGCTGTGGAACGCGGGGTGGGTGCTGGCCATCGTCGTGCTGCCGTTCACCACCGAGATGGTCGCCTCCTACTCCGCGCACGACCGCTTCACCATCGGGTTCTACATCGGCAACGTCCTCGCCGCGGCGGTGTGCCAGACCCTGATCACCGTGATCGCCTACCGGACGGCCGGGGTGGCGTCGGAGGACGACCCGCCGACGGCCGCGGCGATGCGCGGCGGCCTCTCCACCGTGCTGCTGCTGATCGTCGCCCTGGCCGTGGGGGTCGTGTTCCCCCAGGTCTCCTACTGGGGCCTGCTGCTGCTCGTCCTGGAGCCGCTGGTGAGCAGGGGCTGGCGGTTCGTGGGTCTCTAGCCCCCGGACGGCCGTATCGGCGGGGTACGACGGGTATCCGGGCGCGGTCCGGGGAAGGTTCCCGGGGGTCGGCACCGCCTCCGGAGACCGAGGAGCTGGCATGGACCAACGGCCCGAGATCGACACGACCGTGCCGCATTCGGCGCGGATCTGGAACTTCCTGCTGGGCGGCACGGACAACTTCCCCGTCGACCGCCGGGCGGGCGAGCAGGTCTTCCGGTCCTTCCCCGGGATGGTCGACATGGCCCGCCGGTCCCGGCAGATGCTGACGCGGGTGGTGCGCTTCCTGGCCTCCGAGGCGGGGGTCCGGCAGTTCCTCGACATCGGCACGGGCCTGCCGACCATGGACAACACCCACGAGGTCGCGCAGCGGGTCGCGCCGGAGGCCCGCGTCGTGTACGTCGACAACGACCCGCTGGTGCTCGTGCACGCCAGGGCGCTGCTGACCAGCAGCCCCGAGGGCGCCACCGACTACATCGAGGCCGACGTGCGCGATCCCGAGCCGATCCTGGCGCAGGCCGCGCGGACGCTGGACCTCGGGGAGCCCGTCGCGCTGATGCTGATGGGCATCCTCGGGCTCGTCGAGGACTACGACCAGGCCCGCGACGTCGTCCGACGGCTGATGGCGCCGCTGACGTCGGGCAGCTACCTGGCGGTCTACGACGGCACCGACGACGATCCGGCGTACCTGGCGGCCATCGAGGCGTTCAACTCCGGGAGCGGCGCCGTCCCGTACACGCCGCGCAGCCGCGAGCAGATCGCCCGCTACCTCGACGGCCTGGACGTGCTGCCGCCCGGCGTCGTGCCCGTGACGCGGTGGCGCCCCGACCCGGACGGGGAGCTTCCCGAGGTGGCCTGCGCCGGGGGCGTCGCGCGCAAGCCCTGACCCGCGCGGTACCACGCCGCGCTTATCGGCGTTTAACCCCCGTTGGGCCATGCTCGGCGCATGCGTGTGCTGATCGTGGAGGACGAGCGGGTGCTCGCGGACACGATCGCCGAGGGCCTCCGCGAGGAGGCCATGGCGGTCGACGTCGTGTACGACGGGGACGACGCGCTGGAGCGGACGTTCTCCACCGAGTACGACGTCGTCGTGCTCGACCGGGACCTGCCGACCGTGCACGGCGACGAGGTGTGCCGCGAGCTCGCGGAGCGGCGCGGCCCGGCGCGGATCCTCATGCTGACGGCGGCCGGGGACGTCGAGGACCGGGTGGACGGGCTGTCGCTCGGGGCCGACGACTACCTGCCGAAGCCGTTCGTGTTCGGCGAGCTGGTGGCGCGGGTGCGCGCGCTGGCGCGGCGGACGGGGGCGCCGGTGCCGCCGGTGCTGGAGCGCCGCGGGATCCGGCTCGACCCGCACCGCCGCCGGGTGGCGCGGGACGGCCGGGAGCTGCGGCTGACGAACAAGGAGTTCGCGGTGCTGGAGGAGCTGCTGCGCGCCGAGGGCGGGGTGGTGAGCGCCGAACGCCTGCTGGAGCGGGCGTGGGACGAGAACATCGACCCGTTCAGCAACATCGTCCGGGTGACGATGGCGACGCTGCGCCGCAAGCTGGGCGAGCCCGCGGTGATCGAGACGGTCACCGGGTCGGGGTACCGGCTGGAGGCGCGATGAGCGTGCGCGGGAGGGTGCGCGGGAGGGTGCGGACGCCGCGGCTGAGCGTCCGGACGCGGCTGACGCTGGTGTACGGGTCGCTGTTCCTGGTGACGTCGGCGGTGCTGGTCGCGGTGATGTACGTGCTGACGGCGCGGACGCTGGACCAGCGGCTTCCGGAGCGGACCGCCGTGGACCCGCGGGTCGCCGCGAAGCTGCGGATCCTCGTGTCGAAGAAGGACTTCGGCCAGGTGCTGGCGCTGAAGGCGGACGCCGACCGGCAGCTCGCGCAGCAGAAGCACGACGTGCTGGAGCGGCTGCTGCAGACCTCGCTGCTGACGATGGTGGCGCTCGGCGTCCTGGCGGTGGTGATCGGGTACCTGGTGGCGGGGCGGATGCTGCGCCCGCTGAACAAGGTGACGGCGACGGCGCGGCGGCTGTCGGAGAGCACCCTGCACGAGCGGATCGCGCTGGACGGCCCGCAGGACGAGATCAAGGACCTGGCCGACACGTTCGACCGGATGCTGGACCGGCTGCACCGGGCGTTCGACGCGCAGCGCCGGTTCGTCGCGAACGCCTCGCACGAGCTGCGCACGCCGCTGACGATCAACCGGACGGTGCTGGAGGTGGCCCTCGCCAGCCGGAAGAACCCGCCGGAGACCAAGGCGCTCGCGGACGTGCTGCTCGGCAACACCGAACGGCACGAGCGGCTGATCGAGGGGCTGCTGCTGCTCGCCCGGTCGGAGCGGGAGCCGGCGACGCGGACGCCGACGCCGCTGCCGGACGTGGTGCGCGGCGCGCTCGGCGACCTGGACGGGCGCACCGGCGAGGTGGAGGTGGAGGCGCGGCTGGCGCCGGCGGAGGTGGCGGGCGACCCGGTGCTGCTGGAGCGGTGCGCGATGAACTTGCTGGAGAACGCGGTGAAGTACAACGTGCGGGACGGCCGGGTGTGGGTGCGCACCGGGGTCCGGGACGGGGAGGCGTTCCTGCAGGTGGTGAACACGGGGCGGCCCGTCCCGGCGTACGAGGCGGCACGGATCTACGAGCCGTTCCGGCGGCTGCGGGCGGACCGGGTGGGGTCGGCGGACGGCGCGGGGCTGGGCCTGTCGATCGTGCGGGCGGTGGTGGGCGCGCACGGCGGGACGATCGAGACGGTCCCGCGGCGCGGCGGCGGGCTGTCGATCACGATCCGGCTGCCCGCGGTCGCGCGGGACGCCTTGGCCCCCGCCTGAGACGCGCCCCGCCTGAGACGCGTCGGCGCGGGAGAGGCGCCCACGCGGGAGACGCGCCCACGCGTGAGCGCCCGGGCCCCGGGCGGGTCAGCCGGCGTGCTCGGCGGGCAGCGGCCAGGGCGGCGGCTGCGGCCAGTCGACGCGGCCCTCGGGACGGGGCTGGTCGTCGCCCGCGGTGAGCCAGCGGTGCACGACCTTGCCGGTGGCGTTGCGGGGCAGTTCGGGGATGAAGTGGACGTCGCGCGGCACCGCGTACCGCGCGACCTGCGCGTGCACGTACGCGCGGACGGCCTCGGCGTTGAGCCGGGCGCCGGGCCGCAGCACGATGAAGGCGGCGAGGCGCTGGCCCCAGTCGTCGTCGGGGACGCCGATCACGGCGGCCTCGTGGACCTCGGGGAGCCGCAGGATCGCGTCCTCGACGTCGCGCGGTACGACGTTCTCGCCGCCGGAGACGACCATGCCGTCGGCGCGGCCGTCCACGAACAGCAGGCCGCGGTGGTCGATGTGGCCGAGGTCGCCGGTGGCGAGCAGCCCGTCGCGGACCTGCATCGGCTCGCCGCCGGTGTACCCCTCGAAGAGCAGCTCGTTCGCGGCGAAGATCTCCCCGATGGTGGAGCGGCCGGCGCGGCGGCCGTCGGCGCCGACGATGACGAGCGAGGTGTTGCGCGGCGGCCGGCCCGCGGTGCGCGGGTCGATCCGCAGGTCGCGCGGGGTGGCGATGGACACCCAGGACGCCTCGGTGGAGCCGTAGACGTTGTAGAGCCGGTCGCCGAACGCGTCCATGAACCGGGTGGCGAGGTCGCCGGGCAGGGCGGCGCCGCTGAGCGCGACGATCCGCAGGGACGAGGTGTCGTACAGCTCGCGCCGCTGCGGCGCCAGCTCCAGGATGCGCTGGAGCATGACGGGGACGGCGAACACGACGGTGTCGCGGTGGGAGGCGATCGAGCGCAGCGTCCGCTCGGGGTCGAACCTGCGGTGCAGGACGATCGGGGCGCGCAGCGCCCACGCCATCTGCAGCGCGGCGTAGCCCCAGGTGTGGAACAGCGGCGCCTCGATGATCATGGTCTGCCGGGTGCGCAGCGGGATCCGGGAGGTCATCGAGGCCAGCGGCCACAGCCCGGGGCGGGGCGGGCGGCGGGCGCCCTTGGGACGGCCGGTGGTGCCGGAGCTGAGCATGATCGTCCGGCTCTGGATCTGCGGCGGGGCCGGCGCGGTCTCCGGCGCGGGCACCGAGGCGATCACCTCGTCGATGCTCGGCCCGGTCTCGGCGGGATCGGGCCGGGACGGCGCGGCGGCGGGCGGCACGGCGGCGGACGGGGCGGCGGGCGGCGCGGCGACGGGCGCGGCCAGCGGCGTCCCCGCCCCGTGCGGATCGCCGGAGAAGCCGCCGCGCGGGCCGGGGCGGCGGTCGGCCCACAGCACGGTGCGGCGGAGCGCAATCGGCACCTCGGCCAGCAGCGGCGCGAACTCGGCGTCGGCGACGATCAGCGCGGGGCGCAGCTCGCCGAGCACGGCGCGGATCTGGCCCGCGCCGAAGCCGGTGTTGAGCAGCACGACCTCGGCGCCGCGCCTGCTGCACGCGACGAGCGTCTCGACCATGCCGCGGTGGTTGCGGCACAGCACGCCGACGCGCGGGCGGGGGCCGTGCAGCGGCAGCCCGAGGGCGAGGCGGGTGGCGCGGTCGTCCAGCTCGCCGAAGGACAGCACGCCCGCGTCGTCGATCAGGGCCGGGCGGGACGGCGAGTGCGCGGCGGCGGCGGTGAGGACGCCGGCGAGGGAGGTGCCCCAGCGGCGCAGCGCGCCGAGCTGGCGGCCGACGCGGCCGGGGCCGCCGGACAGCAGCAGTCCCGTGCGCAGCAGGAGGGCGGCGAGGTCGCGGACGTGCCCGATCCGCCGGCGCAGTCCCGGCCGGTATACGGGCCTCGCGTGCGTCACCGCGCCTCCTCCGGTGATTTTGAGCCACGTTACCCACGAGTCCCGGGCCGAACAAGGGCGCCGCCCGGTCAGTGGTTACTGACGAGTAGCCTTTGTGGTTACCTGCGAGTAGCATCGCGGGTGCGGGCACTCGTGCCGCCCGATCGACGGCCATCCGCTCCGAACGGACGCGCCGGGCGGCACGGGGCTCGACGCTTCCACCACACCGCCCATCCGCAGGGAGGACGACCCGTGCCTCGCACCGCACGCGACGTCGTGTTCGTCGACGGCGTCCGCACGCCGTTCGGCAAGGCCGGCCCCAAGGGCCTGTACGCGCAGACCCGCGCCGACGACCTGGTCGTCCGCGCGATCCGCGAGCTGATGCGCCGCAACCCGTCCCTCCCGCCGGAGCGGGTGGACGAGGTCGCGATCGCCGCCACCACCCAGACCGGCGACCAGGGACTGACGATCGGCCGGTCCGCCGCCGTGCTCGCCGGGCTGCCGAAGAGCGTCCCCGGCTTCGCCATCGACCGGATGTGCGCGGGCGCGATGACCGCCGTCACCACGACCGGCGCCGGCATCTCGTTCGGCTCCTACGACGTCGCCATCGCGGGCGGCGTCGAGCACATGGGCCGGCACCCGATGGGCGAGGGCGTCGACCCGAACCCGCGCTTCCTCGCCGACAAGCTCGTCGACCCGTCCGCGCTGGTCATGGGCTCGACCGCGGAGAACCTGCACGACCGGTTCCCGCAGATCACCAAGGAGCGCGCCGACGCCTACGCGGTGCGCAGCCAGCAGAAGGTCGCCGCCGCCTACGCCGCCGGGAAGATCCAGCCGGACCTGGTCCCGACCGCGATCCGCTCCGCCGAGCAGGGCTGGGGCCTCGCGACCGAGGACGAGCCGCCGCGCCCCGGCACCACGATGGACGACCTCGCCAAGCTCAAGACCCCGTTCCGCGTGCACGGCAACGTCACCGCCGGGAACGCCGCGGGCCTCAACGACGGCGCGACCGCGTGCCTGCTGGCCGCCGAGGACGTCGCCCGCGACCTCGGCCTCACGCCGAGGATGCGGCTCGTCGACTTCTCGTTCGCCGGCGTCGAGCCGGAGGTGATGGGCGTCGGGCCCGTCCCCGCGACCGAGAAGCTGCTCGCCCGCAACTCCCTGACCATGGACGACATCGGCCTCATCGAGATCAACGAGGCGTTCGCCGTGCAGGTGCTGGCGTTCCTGGAGCACTTCAAGATCGCCGACGACGACGCGCGGGTGAACCCGTGGGGCGGCGCGATCGCGCTCGGCCACCCGCTCGCCTCGTCCGGTGTGCGGCTGATGAACCAGCTGGCCCGGCTGTTCGAGGAGCGCACCGACGTGCGCTACGGGCTCACGACGATGTGCGTCGGCATGGGCATGGGCGGAACGGTTCTCTGGGAGAACGTGAACTGGGAGGGCTCCAAGTGAGCGATCTGGCAGCGGTTTTCGCGGACGAGGTCGTCACGCACGCCTACGTCCGGGACGTGGCGCTCCCCCACGGCGCGGGCACGCTCGCGCTGATCACGCTCGACAACGGCCACGACCACACCAAGCCGAACACCTTCGGCCCGAACGGGCTCGCCGAGCTGGACGCGGCCCTCGACCGCGTCGCCGGACGGGACGACATCGTCGCCGTCGGCGTGACCGGCAAGCCGTTCATCTTCGCGGTCGGCGCCGACCTCAAGGGCGTGCCGCTGATCGCCGACCACGCGGACGCGCGGGCCATCGGCAGGCTCGGCCACGACGTGTTCCGGCGGCTCGGCGAGCTGGGCGTCCCGTCGTTCGCCTACTACAACGGCGCGGCGATGGGCGGCGGCGTCGAGATCGGCCTGCACTGCACCTACCGGACGATCTCGTCGGGCGTCCCGGCGTTCGCGCTGCCGGAGGCGTTCCTCGGCCTGGTGCCCGGCTGGGGCGGCACGTACCTGCTGCCGAACCTGATCGGCGCGGAGAAGGCGCTGAAGGTCGTCATCGACAACCCGCTCGCGCAGAACCGGATGCTGAAGGGCCGGCAGGCCTACGAGCTGGGCATCGCGGACGCGATCTTCGACTCGGCCGACTTCCTGGAGGAGTCGCTCGCCTGGACGGCCCGCGTCCTCAACGGCGAGATCACCGTGACCCGGCCCGAGGTCGACAAGGGCAAGGCGTGGGACGACGCGGTCGCGATGGCCCGCTGGAACCTCGAGGGCAAGCTGCACGGCGCCGCGCCGTCCTTCACCCGCGCGCTCGACCTGGTCGCCGCCGCGAAGGACCGGAGCCGCGACGAGGGCTTCGCCGCCGAGGACGAGGCTCTCGCCGACCTCATCATGAGCGACGAGCTGCGCGCCGGGCTGTACGCGTTCGACCTCACCCAGAAGCGCGCGAAGCGTCCCGCCGGGGCGCCCGACAAGTCCCTCGCCCGCAAGGTCACCAAGGTCGGCGTCGTCGGCGCCGGGCTGATGGCCTCGCAGCTCGCGCTGCTGTTCGCGCGCCGCCTCGAGGTCCCGGTCGTGCTGACCGACCTCGACCAGGCGCGCCTGGACAAGGGCGTCGGCTACGCGCACGGCGAGATCGACAAGCTGCTCGGCAAGGGCCGCCTCTCCCCCGACAAGGCCAACCGGCTGAAGGCGCTGATCACCGGCTCGCTGACCAAGGACGCGTTCGCCGACGCCGACTTCGTCATCGAGGCCGTGTTCGAGGAGATGTCGGTCAAGCAGAAGGTGTTCGCCGAGGTCGAGGAGCACGTCTCCGCCGACTGCGTGCTCGCCACCAACACCTCCTCGCTGTCGGTCACCGAGATGGCGGCCGGGCTGCGGCACCCCGAGCGGGTCGTCGGGTTCCACTTCTTCAACCCGGTCGCGGTGCTGCCGCTGCTGGAGATCGTCCGGGGCGAGCGGACCGACGACGCGGCCCTCGCCACCGCGTTCGCGACCGGCAGGGCGCTGAAGAAGTCGTGCGTGCTGGTCAAGGACGCCCCGGCGTTCGTGGTCAACCGCGTCCTGCTGCGGCTGCTCGCCGAGATCGTGGCGACGGTCGACGAGGGCACCCCGATCGAGGTCGCCGAGCGCGCCGCCGCGCCGCTCGGCCTGCCGATGCCGCCGTTCGTGCTGATGGGGCTGGTCGGCCCGGCGATCGCGCTGCACGTCAACGAGACCCTGCACGGCGCGTTCCCGGACCGGTTCCCGCTGTCGGACAACCTGGCGAAGATGGTCGCGGCGGGCAAGCGGGGCGTCTACCTGCCGGACTTCTCCCTCGACCCCGAGGTCGTGGCGATCTTCGGCGGCGGGAGGAGCCCGTCCACCGAGGAGCAGGTCCTCGACCGGGCGCTCGCCGCGCTCGCCGACGAGATCCGGATCATGCTGGACGAGGGCGTCGTCGCGGCGCCCGAGGACATCGACCTGTGCATGATCCTCGGCGCGGGCTGGCCGTTCCACCTCGGCGGCATCACCCCGTACCTGGACCGGTCGGGCATCGCCGAGAAGACGACCGGGCGCCGCTTCCTCGCCCCCGGCACGGCCTCGCTCCCCGCCTGACCCGGGTCGCCCACCGCCCGCGCGATCGCGGGCGGTGGGTGATCATAAGCGGCGCGCATCCGGGCATAGGGGTGTCATAACGACGTGACGCCGAGGAGCGACGATGAACCTGCTGCGCACCAAGTCGGTCGAACAGTCGATCAAGGACACCGAGGAACCCGGGCACCGGCTGCGCCGCGACCTGTCCGCGCTCGACCTGGTCGTGTTCGGCATCGGCGTCATCGTCGGCACGGGCATCTTCGTCCTCACCGGGCAGGTCGCCAAGGAGAAGGCGGGCCCGGCGGTCGCGATCTCGTTCATCCTCGCCGCCGTCGTCTGCGCGCTGGCCGCGCTGTGCTACGCCGAGTTCGCCTCCACCGTCCCGGTCGCGGGCTCGGCCTACACGTTCTCCTACGCCACCCTCGGCGAGTTCCCGGCCTGGATCATCGGCTGGGACCTCATCCTGGAGCTGGCGCTCGGCGCGGCGGTGGTGTCGGTCGGCTGGTCGGGGTACTTCGCCTCGCTGCTGGACAGCGCGGGCGTGCACCTGCCCGCCGCGATCCTCAACCCGCCGGGCACCGGCGGCGGCGTCGTCAACGTCCCGGCGATCGCGCTGGTGCTGGTGGTGACGGGGCTGCTCGTCCTCGGGGTGAAGATCTCCTCGCGGGTGAACGCGGTCGTCGTGGTGGTGAAGGTGTCCGTCGTCCTGCTGGTCATCGTCGCCGGCCTCTTCTTCGTCAAGGGCGAGAACTACCACCCGTTCATCCCGCCCTCGGAGCCGAACCCGTCGGTGAAGGGCGCGGCGGCGCCGCTGATGCAGGTGATCTTCGGGATCACCCCGGTCAGCTACGGCTGGCTCGGCATCTTCGCCGCGATCGCCATCGTCTTCTTCGCCTACATCGGCTTCGACATCGTCGCCACCGCCGCCGAGGAGGCCCGCCGCCCGCAGCGCGACCTGCCGATCGGCCTGATCGGCTCCCTCGTCATCACCGCGCTCCTCTACGCGGCGGTGTCGACGGTCGTCGCCGGGATGCAGAACTACAAGAAGCTCTCCGACGCCGCGCCGCTCGCGGACGCGTTCAAGGCCGTCGGGCACTCCGCGTTCGCCACGGTCATCGACGTCGGCGCCGTCGTCGGCCTCATCGCCGTCGTGCTCATCCTGCTGCTCGGGCAGAGCCGGGTGTTCTTCGCGATGAGCCGGGACGGGCTGCTGCCGCCGTGGCTGTCGGCCATCCACCCGCGGTTCGGCACGCCGTGGCTGTCGACCGTCATCATGGGCGGCGTCGTCGCCGTGCTGGCCGGGTTCATCCCGCTGGCCAAGCTCGCCGAGCTGGTCAACATCGGCACCCTGTTCGCGTTCCTGCTGGTGTCGGTCGGCGTGCTGATCCTGCGCCGCACCCGCCCCGACCTGCCGCGCGCGTTCCGCACCCCGCTCGTCCCGGTGATCCCGATCCTGTCGGTGCTGGGCTGCCTCTTCGTCATGATCAACCTGCCGCTGGAGACCTGGTACCGGTTCCTGGCCTGGATGGTGGTCGGCTCGATCATCTACTTCGGCTACGGCCGGAACCACAGCCGCGTCGGGCTCGCCGCGGCGTCCGAGCGGTCCTGACGGGGCGCGCCCGAGCCGCCGTTAAAGGATCCCGTGACCGGTGTCACGGTGTTCTTTTGGCGTGGGGGTCGGCACAATACGCGCATGGCTACCCCTGTGCTCGTCGCGGTGATCGGCTCCGGGCCCGCCGGCATCTACGCCGCCGAGGCCCTGGTGAAGCAGACCGACGGGAACGTCCGGGTGGACGTGTTCGACCGGCTGCCGACCCCGTACGGCCTGGTCCGCTACGGCGTCGCCCCCGACCACACGTCGATCAAGTCGATCGCCAAGTACCTGCAGCGGGTCCTGGAGAACCCGGCCGTGCGGTTCTTCGGCTGCGTCGAGCTCGGCCGCGACCTCACCCGCGCCGACCTGCTCGACTGCTACGACGCCGTCGTCTACTGCACCGGCGCGATGGTCGACCGGCAGATGCGGATCCCCGGCGAGGAGCTGCCGGGCAGCATCGCCGCCACCGACTTCGTCAACTGGTACTGCGGGCACCCCGACGCCGCCGACCACGCCTTCGACCTGTCGGTCGAGGAGGCCGCCGTCATCGGCGTCGGCAACGTCGCCGTCGACGTCGTGCGGATCCTCGCCAAGACGGCGGAGGAGCTGCGCGCCACCGACGTCCCCGAGCAGGTCATCGAGGCGCTGAGCCGGAGCCGGGTGAAGCGCGTGCACATGATCGGGCGGCGCGGGCCCGCGCAGGCGAAGTTCACCACCAAGGAGGCCCGCGAGCTCGGCGAGCTGGAGAACGCCAGCATCCACGTCCGCCCCGAGGACATGGACCTCGACCCGGTCAGCGCCGAGCTCGCCGAGAACGACCGGCACGTGCGCGGCAACGTCAAGGTGCTGAACGGCTGGACGGGCGAGCCCGCCGCCGGCCGCGCCCGCCACATCGACGTCCGGTTCTGGCGCGCCCCCGCCGAGATCCTCGGCACCGACCGCGTCGAGGGGCTGCGGCTGGAGAGGACCGCGCTGGACGCGTCGGGCCGCGTCGTCGGGACCGGCGAGTTCGAGACGCTGCCCGTCGGGCTGGTGCTGCGCTCGGTCGGGTACCAGAGCGTCCCGCTGGAGGGCGTCCCGTTCGACGAGCAGTCCTTCACCGTGCCGAACGACGGCGGCCGCATCCTCGGCGCGGACGGCTCCCCCGTCCCCCGCGAGTACGTCGCCGGGTGGATCAAGCGCGGGCCGTCCGGCGTCGTCGGCACCAACAAGTCCGACGCGGCCGAGACGGTCCGTCACCTCCTGGCGGACCTGGAGGGCACCGACACGGCGCCCAAGCGCACCGTCGAGGAGCTGCTCGAGGCGCGGGGGCTGCCGGTCGTCACCTACAACGACTGGCTCAACCTCGACGCCGCCGAGATCGCCCTCGCCCGCACCCTCGACCGCGGCGAACGCGTCAAGCTCGCCCGGTGGGAGGCGATGACGTCCGCCTGCCGCGAGGCGGAGTAGCCGCCCGGTGGTCCCCGCCTCCGGGCCGCGCCGCCGATCCGGTCGTGGACCGGTGAGACGGAAGAACCCGCCGGGAAACTAGTGACGAAAGCGTGCACGGACCGCTACCGTGCGCCTGTGACCGTCGGTCCTGAACTGTACGGGTTCCCCCCTCCCGAGACGGTGCCAGACCTCAGGTGGCTCGGACCCGACTACGTCTCCGTACTGGTGTACGACCTGACGCAGGGACTGCTGCGCCAGGACCCGCGCACGTCCGTGATGGGCGTGCGGTGCGAGGGCGAGCCCCGGCTCGCCCCGTCCGTCGACCCGGCCGGGGTCATCCGCGCCCATGACGCCTGCTTCCCGCTCCAGGTCTACGTGCAGGACGGCGCCGGGCGGCCGTGGCGGCTGCGGGGCCGGTGGACCTACTCGGGCCGCGAGCTCGGCACCCGCGCCGCGTCCATCACCCACTTCTGGCAGCTGCTGTCCGCCGAGGGCATCTGACGCGCCCCCGGCGGCGCTCCCGGGGCGTCAGTCGGAGGTGGCGGGCTCGGGCGCGTCCGCGGCGGTGACG
Source organism: Spirillospora sp. NPDC000708 (assembly GCF_040299565.1). NCBI lineage: Bacteria > Bacillati > Actinomycetota > Actinomycetes > Streptosporangiales > Thermomonosporaceae > Spirillospora > Spirillospora sp. NPDC000708. Next base: position 27,718 of record NZ_JBEPCJ010000043.1, on the reverse strand, counting down.
CGGGCGACGGCCTCGGTGATGTCGCGGGCCAGGTCCTGCGAGGTGAGGCCGCAGTCGGCGAGGATCAGGTCGCGCTTGGCGTGGTCCAGGAACTCCTGCGGGATGCCGAAGGTGCGGACCGGGGTGTCGACGCCCTCGTCGCGCAGCAGGCGGGCCACGGCGTCGCCGACGGCGCCCACGCGGCCGTTGTCCTCGACGACGGCGACCATGCTGTGCGCGGCGGCCGCGCCCGGCAGGGCCGGGTCGAGGGGCTTGACGAAGCGCGGGTCGACGACGGTGGCGCCGATGCCCTGGGCGGCCAGGCGCTCGCCGACCTCGACCGCGGCCGTCGCCATCGCGCCGACGGCGACGATGAGCACGTCGGCGCCGTTGGCGCCCTCGTGCCGGGCCAGCACGTCCATCGAGCCGATGCGGTCGACGGCGTCCAGGTCGGCGGCCACGGCGCCCTTGGGGAAGCGCAGCGCGGTCGGGCCGTCGGAGACCGCCAGGCACTCGCGCAGCAGCTCGGCGACGCGGGCGCCGTCGCGCGGGACGGCGATCCGCATGCCCGGCACGAGCTGGAGCAGCGACAGGTCCCACATGCCGTTGTGGGACGGCCCGTCGTCGCCGGTGACGCCGGCCCGGTCCAGGACGAACGTGACCGCCTGGCCGTGCAGCGCGACGTCCATCAGCACCTGGTCGAACGCCCGGTTCAGGAACGTGGCGTAGACCGCGACGACCGGGTGCAGGCCGCCGAGGGCGAGCCCGGCGGCGGACGTCACCGCGTGCTGCTCGGCGATGCCGACGTCGTAGATCCGGTCCGGGTAGGCGGCGGCGAAGTCGGCCAGCCCGACCGGGTGCAGCATCGCGGCGGTGATCCCCACCACGTCGCGGCGCTCCCGGCCGATCTTGACCATCTCCTCGCTGAACACGTTGGTCCAGATGCGGCCCTTGGGCTTCTGCACGCCGGTCTCGCGGTCGTACGGGCCCGGCGAGTGGAACTGCTCCTCCTCGTCGTTCTCCGCGGGCGAGTAGCCGTGGCCCTTGCGGGTGATGCAGTGCACGATCACCGGCCCGCCGAACGCGTGCGCCTTGCGCAGCGCGTGCTCGACGGCCTGCTCGTCGTGGCCGTCGATGGGGCCGATGTACTTGAGGCCGAGGTCCTCGAACATGGCCTGCGGCTGCAGGATGTCCTTGAGGCCCTTCTTGATCCCGTGCAGCGCCTCGTAGGCGACGTTCCCGACGACGGGCGCCCTGGGAACGGTCCTTTTGACGAGGTCGAGGGCCTGCTCGTAGGTCGGGGTGACGCGCAGGGCGGCCAGGTGGCTCGCCAGCCCGCCGATCGTCGGCGAGTAGGAGCGGCCGTTGTCATTGACGACGATGATGACCCGGCGGTCCTTGCCCTCGGCGATGTTGTTGAGGGCCTCCCAGCACATGCCGCCGGTGAGCGCGCCGTCGCCGACGACGGGCACGACCACCCGGTCGCTCTCGCCGCGCAGCTCGAACGCCTTGGCCAGCCCGTCCGCGTAGGACAGCGCGGTGGAGGCGTGCGAGTTCTCGATCACGTCGTGCTCGGACTCGGCCCGGCTGGGGTAGCCGGAGATGCCGCCGCGCCGCTTGAGCAGGGTGAAGTCGTGCCGGCCGGTGAGCAGCTTGTGCACGTAGGACTGGTGCCCGGTGTCCCACAGGATCTTGTCCTTGGGCGAGTCGAACACCCGGTGCAGCGCGATGGTGAGCTCGACCACGCCGAGGTTGGGGCCGAGGTGCCCGCCGGTCTTGGCGACCGCGTCGATCAGGAAGTCGCGGATCTCGTCCGCGAGGCTCGACAGCTGCGCGGCGTCCAGTCGTTTGAGGTCGTCGGGACCCTTGATCGACTCCAGCAGGCTCACGCGTGTCAACTCCTCCGTCGGGGACCGGTTCCCCTGGCTCGGGCCGTTCCGAGTTTAATCCCGGTTCGCCCGCGACGCGCCGAAGGGGACCTCCCCGCGGGGTGTGAAACGACTGACCCCGGCGAGGCCGATGGGGTAGGAAAAGAGCATGGCCGTCGAAGAGATCGTACTGCTCAACGCGGATGACGAGGCGGTCGGAACCGCCCCCAAGGCCGCGAGTCACCATAGAGACACGCCGTACCACCTGGCCTTTTCCTGCTATGTGGTGGACACGGAGGGTCGCGTTCTGATCACTCGCCGCGCCCTGTCGAAGCGGACGTTCCCGGGCGTCTGGACGGGCAGCTGCTGCGGCCACCCCGGTCCGGGGGAGGGGCTGCGGGACGCCGTGCTGCGGCGATTGCAGGACGAGCTGGGCATCTCCGGCGTGTCTCTGACATCCGTCCTCCCGGCGTTCCAGTACCGGGCGGTCGCCGAGGACGGCACCCTCGAGAACGAGCGCTGCCCGGTGGTGCGCGCCGACGTCCCGGCCGGCACGCCCGTCCGCCGCAACCCCGACGAGGTCGAGGACGCCGAGTGGTGGACGTGGCGGCAGTGCCTCGACCTCGCCGGGCGGCCCGAGTCCTCGCCGTGGTACCGGCTGCAGCTCGAAGAGCTGGCGCCGCTCGGCGAGCCGCGCGACTGGCCCGACGCGGGCACCGCGACGCTGCCGCCCGCCCTTCCCTGGTAGCCGCGTCCCTGGTAGCCGCGGAGAGGGGCGGGGGGACCCCGTCCGCAGGACCATTCCGGGGGCCGGGCGCGCGGCGCGCGCCCCGCCCCCCGCCCGGAACCCCGTGTTGACGTTTACGTCCCCCGGGTTGAGCCGGTCACGG
>NZ_JBEPCJ010000043.1:0-24971 GCF_040299565.1 Spirillospora sp. NPDC000708 | reverse complement strand
GGGGCCCCGCGCGCCGGGGCGGGGGGGGGGGGGGGGGGGGGCCCCGCCCCCTTCCGCCCGGGGGGGGGGGGGGGGCGCGGCCCGGCCCCCCCCCCCCCGGCCGGTAACCGAGTGATCACTTTTCCGTCCCCGGTGTTGACCCGGTCACGTCCCGAACGGACGCTTGCTTACCCCGGGGGTTACCGAAGGGACGGACGATGCTAGGACGTGCTCCCCGGCACCGCTGGACGGCGTTCGCGGCCGTCGCGATGACCGGTGCTCTCGCCTTGTCGGCGTGCGGCGGAAATGACAAGAAGGGCAACAACGACAAGTCCCAGGTCGAGGTCTTCTCGTGGTGGACCGGTCCAGGTGAGGCCGACGGGCTGGCCGCGATGAAGGCCGACTTCGAGAAGAAGAATCCCGGCACGAAGTTCGTCAACGCCGCGATCGCCGGCGGGTCCGGCACGCAGGCGCAGGCGGTGCTGGCGAGCCGGCTGCAGAACCGCAAGCCGCCGGACTCCTTCCAGGGGCACGCGGGCGCCGAGCTGCTCGACTACATCAAGGCCGGGCAGATCGAGCCGCTGGACTCCTTCTACGACGAGAACAACCTGAAGTCGGTCTACCCCCAGCAGCTCCTGCAGCAGATCAGCTACAAGGGCCACATCTACTCGGTGCCGGTGAACATCCACCGGTCCAACATGCTCTGGTACAACCCGGGCATCCTGAAGGACGCCGGCATCTCCGACGCGCCGAAGTCGATCCCGGAGTTCATCGCCGACCTGAAGGCGGTCAAGGAGAAGACGAAGAAGGTGCCGCTGTCGCTCGGCGCCCAGTGGACCGCCGACCACCTGCTGGAGAACGTGCTGCTCGGCGACCTCGGCACCGACGCCTACAACGCGCTGTGGAAGCCGGGCGCCGACTGGAGCTCCCCGGCGATGACGAAGGCGCTCAACGACTACGCCGAGATCCTGAAGTACACGACCACCGAGGCCGCGTCCACCGACTGGCAGGGCGCCGCGAAGGCCGTGGTCGACGGCAAGGCCGCGTTCAACATCATGGGCGACTGGGCGTACGGCTACTTCGTCGGCAGCGCGCCGAACGGCCTCGGCAAGAAGCTCGACACCGACTTCAAGTACGCGCCGACGCCCGGCACCGACGGCACCTACCTGTGGCTGTCGGACAGCTTCACGCTGCCGAAGGGCGCGCCGCACCGCGCCGGGGCGCTGGCGTGGCTGAAGGAGGTGTCCAGCCGCGAGGGCCAGGACCTCTTCAACCCGAAGAAGGGCTCCGTCCCCGCCCGCAAGGACGCCGACAAGAGCCTCTACAGCACCGGCTACCTGAAGTACGCGTTCGAGCAGTGGAACAACCCGGCCACCAAGCTCGCGGGCTCGTTCTGGCACGGCGTCAACGCCAGCAAGAAGCAGCACACCGACATCGACACGGCGGTGGGCCTGTTCCTGCAGAGCAAGGACGTCGGCAAGCTCCAGTCCCAGCTCGTCGCCGCCGCGAAGAACAGCGGTCAGTGACGGGAGCGCGCACGGGACGCCGCTGGAACCTGCGCCGGAGCAGGAGGTGGCTGCCGGGTCTGCTGCTGGTCTCGCCGTCCATCGTGGCGATCGGCCTGTTCGTCTACGGGCTGATCTTCTGGAACACGCGGGTGGCGGTGAGCGGCAAGCACGACGAGGTGTCGCCGTACGGGTTCGACAAGGGCAAGAACTTCGTCGACCTGTGGCACGAGCCGAGCTGGCCGGGCGCGGTGAAGCACGCGCTGCTGTTCACCGCCGTGTTCGTGCTCGGCGCCCTCCTGCTCGGCGCGTTCCTGGCGTTCCTGATGGACAAGGGGATCCGGGGCGAGGCGTCGTTCCGGGTCGTCTACCTGTTCCCCATGGCGGTGTCGTTCATCGCCAGCGGCGTGGTGTGGCGGTGGCTGATGAACCCGGCGCCGCCGCAGCGCGCCGTCGGGTTCAACCAGCTGTTCGACAAGCTGCACCTGAACGCGCTGGCGAACGACTGGTGGCAGGACCCGCACTGGGGCATGGCCGCGATGGCGCTCCCCGCGATCTGGCAGATGTCCGGCTACGTCATGGCCCTGTACCTCGCCGGGTTCCGCAGCGTCCCCGAGGAGCTGCGGGAGGCCGCGCGCGTCGACGGCGCGTCCGAGTGGAAGGTGTACCGGTACGTGGTCTTCCCGCAGCTGCGCCCGGTGACGCTGTCGGCGCTGATCATCCTCGGGCACATCTCGCTGAAGGTGTTCGACCTGATCATGGCGATCGCCGGCAAGCAGATCATCACCTACGTCCCGGCCATCGCGACGTACGTGGAGATCTTCGACCGGCACGACCCCGCCAACGGCGCCACCATCGCCACCTACCTGCTGCTCGCGGTGGCGCTCCTGGTGATCCCGTACCTGGTGTGGTCGGTGCGGGCGGAGCGGACCCGATGACCGCGGCGAGCACGGCCCGGCCGCCGGCGGGCGCCGGCGCGGCGGCCCGCACCCTGCGGATCGCCCGGCCGGTGGTGCTGCTGGCGTTCGTGATCCTGTTCCTCATCCCGGTGTACGTCCTGGTCGTCACCAGCTTCAAGCCGCTGCAGGAGGCCGATCCGAGCAGCGCGTGGAACCTGCCGCACCACTGGAGCGCGTCGGGGTGGAGCGCGGCGTGGGACGCCCTCAAGCCCGGCCTGGAGAACAGCGTCAAGATCGCGGTGACCGGTTCGCTGATCTCCGCGGTGCTCGGCTCGCTGAACGGGTACGTGCTGTCGAAGTGGCGCTTCCCCGGCGCCGACGCGGTCTTCACGCTGTTCCTGTTCGGGATGTTCATCCCGTACCAGGCGGTGATGATCCCGCTGGCGGGGCTGCTGACGAACATGGGGCTGGTCGGGACGATCCGGGGCCTGGTCCTCGCGCACGTCGTCTACGGCATCCCGATCTGCACGCTGATCTTCCGCAACTACTACGTGACGATCCCGGACGAGCTGATCGAGGCGGCCCGCGTCGACGGCGCCGGCATCATCCGTACGTACTGGTCGATCATCGTGCCGGTGTCGGGGCCCGCGTTCGCGGTGACGGTGATCTGGCAGTTCACCTCGATGTGGAACGACTTCCTGTTCGCGGTGTTCCTCGGCGCGCCCGACAGCTGGCCGGTCACGGTGATGCTGAACAACACCGCGGGTTCGGGCGCGGTCGCCGTCCAGTACAACCAGCAGATGGCGGAGGCGCTGCTCGCGTCGCTGCCGACCCTGCTGGTCTACCTGCTGCTCGGGCGGTTCTTCATGCGCGGGCTGATGGCGGGCGCCCTGAAGGGCTGAGACGGGACGGACGGGGCGCTCCGGCGATCGGGCCGGGGCGCCCCTTTTTTTTCGCCGCGCCCCGGTCCCCCGCCGGGCGCCGATCCGTCGCACCGGACGCCCCATCCGCCCCACGGGCACGTCCCTTCCGTCCCGCCGGCACGTCAACCGGGCACGGTCCTCGCGCGTCACATTGGTGATCGAAGGGGATCGGAATGGCCACGCACGAGCCGCTCGCCTCCCGCATTGGCAATCGGGCGGAGATGCGCCTAGCCTCTCGGGCATCATCGCGCGGCGAACCGGCGGCGACCGTCCGGCCGGACCCGCGCGATCACACTTCGGGCCGACAGGAGGTGACCGCGTGCAGGCGTTGAGCGTTCAGCAGCCATGGGCGTTCGCGATCGCGCGTGGCGGGAAGACCGTCTCGAACGAGAACCTGCCGACCGCCTACCGCGGCCCGCTCCTCGTCCACGCGTCGATGCGCGTCGACCTGAAGGCGTGCGACTCGCCGCTCGTCCAGGCGGCCGGCTGGGACCCGCGCGACCCGCTCGCCACGATCGGCGCCGTCATCGCCGTCGCCGAGCTCGACGGGGTCTGCTCCGCCGCCGCGCGGGGCGGCTCCTGCGACTGCGGTCCGTGGGCGGACCCGGGGGCGCACCACTGGCACCTCGGCGGCGTCCGCGCCCTCCCCCGGCCCATCGTGGCGCTCGGCCGCAGCCCGGGCCTGTGGGAGCCGAAGCCGGCGCTCGTCACCGAGATCAGCACGATGTTCGCGGCGACCGCGGCGCTCGACCACTCGTCCTGAGCGCGTCGGCGGCCTCGCGGAGGCGGGCGAACTCGGCGGCGAGGCGGTCGAGCTGCCAGCTCGCGTTCAGGCCGCTGGGGTTGGGCAGGATCCACAGCTTCGCGGCGCCGAACGCCTCGTCCTGCGGGCCGATCCCGGCGCGGGGGCGCCCGAACGCGGTGCGGTAGGCCGTGACGCCGCAGATGGCGACGTAGGCGGGGCCGTGCCGCTCGACGAGCGCGGTGAGGCGGCGCCCGCCGTCGCGGAGCTCCTCGTCGGTGAGCTCGTCGGCGCGGGCGGTGGCGCGCGGCGCGATGTTGGTGATGCCGAGCCCGTAGGCGGGCAGCAGGTGCTGCTCGGACGGGTGCAGCAGCCGGTCGGTGAAGCCGGAGCGGTGCAGCGCGGGCCAGAAGCGGTTGCCGGGGCGGGCGAAGTGGTGGCCGGTCGCGGCGGAGTACAGGCCCGGGTTGATGCCGCTGAACAGGACCCGCAGCGGCTCGCCGTCCGGGGGCAGGACGTCGGGGATCAGGCGGTCGCGGGCGGCCTCGAGGTCGGCCTTGGTGGGGCGCATCAGATCAGGTTACGGACGATCAGGACGGTCGCGGACGTCCCGACGACGATGAGCAGCGCGACGCGCAGGCGCCCGGCGTCCAGGTAGCGGCGCAGCGGGCCCGCGGCGAAGAAGCCGGCGTAGACGAACGGGAGCAGCGCGAGGCCGGCGGTGATCTGCCGGACCGGGAGGCGCCCGGCGGCGCCGAGGGTGCCGAGCGACAGCAGCGCGCCGGCGATGAAGAAGACCGCGAGGGTGGCGCGGACGCGGGGGCCGCTCTCGCGCTGGTAGAGCAGCGCCATCGGCGGGCCGCCGATGCCGGACGCGGTGGCGGTGGTGCCGGAGATGGCGCCGGCGACGGCGAGCGTGCGGCGGTTGCGCGGCACCTCCCGCGTCCAGGTCGTCACGGCGAGCCCGGCGAGGACGACGGCGCCGATGGCGATGCCGAGGACGCGGTCCGGGGCGGTCGCCACGAGCCACGCCCCGGCGGGGGTCCCGGCGAGGCGTCCGGCGAACGCCCAGCCGAGGCCCCGCATCTCGACGTGCCGGACCTCCTGGACGAGCGTGGCGACCGGGAGGGCGAGCGCGATGACGAGGATCGAGCCGGGCATCAGGGACGGGAACAGCATCGTCACGATGGGGGTGGCGACGAGGCCGACGCCGAGGCCGACGCTGCCCTGCACGATGGCGCCGAGCAGCGCGGCCAGGCCGCCGATCAGCAGGAAGTCGGGTGGTGGCACGCCATGGAACGGTACATCCCGACTTTTCCGATCTGCGATTGCCGATCAGGCGGACGCGTCGGTGAGCGCGGCGAGCTGGGCGTCGGTGAGGGTGGTCCGAAGTGCCTGGAGGATGGGCTGGAGCTGCTCCAGCGTGCGGGCGCTCGCGATCGGCGCGGCGACCGTCGGCTGCGCGGCGAGCCACGCGAGCGCGACCGTCGCGACGGGCGCGCCCTGCTCCTCGGCGACCAGGTCGAGGGCGGCCAGCACCCGGCGCCCCCGCTCGGTCTTCAGGTACTCCCCCGCCCGGCCGGCGCGCGGGCTGTCCACCTCGGCCCCGGGGCGGTACTTGCCGGTCAGGAACCCCGACGCCAGGCCGTAGTACGGGACGCAGGCCAGCCCGTACCGCTCGGCGAGGTCGCGGCGCGGCCCCTCGTAGGTGTCGCGGGACACGAGGTTGTAGTGCGGCTGGATCGCGACGTAGCGGGCCGTGCCCTCGCGCTCGCTGAACTCCAGCGACGCCTCCAGCCGGTCCAGGTCGATGTTGGACACCGCGATCTCGCGGACCTTGCCCGCGCGGACCAGCTCGTCGAGCGTCCCCATGATGTCCTCGACGGGGACGGACGGGTCGTCGAAGTGGGTGTAGTAGAGGTCGATGCGGTCGGTGCGGAGCCGCCGCAGCGAGTCGTCCGCGGCGGCCCGGATGTTCGCGGGCGCGAGGCCGCGCCGGCCGGGGTGCCGCCCGACCTTGGTCGCCACTACGATGTCGTCGCGGTTGCGGCGCTCCGCCATCCAGTCGCCGATGATCGTCTCGGACTCGCCGCCCACGTTGCCGGGCGCGGACGCCATGTACGAGTCGGCGGTGTCGACGAAGTCGCCGCCGGCCGCCGCGAAGGCGTCGAGGATCTCGAACGAGTGGTCGCGGTCCGCCGTCCAGCCGAACACGTTGCCGCCGAGCGACAGCGGGTGGACGTCGAGGTCGCCGATCTTCCTGGTGTCAGCCATGCTCCGATCCAATCAAAGGGTGCGCCGCCGCCGTTCCCCCGGCGGCCCCGAACATTCCTGGCAGAATGTCCGAATGCTTGCCGCTTGTCTTGCCTTTGCCGCGGTGGCCGCCGTCGTCACCGTCACGCCCGGACTGGACACGATGCTCGTCGTCCGGACCACGGTGGCCGCCGGCCGCCGCACCGGGTACCTCGCGGCGGCCGGGGTCGCGTCCGGATGCCTGACCTGGGCGGTGGCGAGCGCGGCGGGGCTGACCGCGCTGCTCGCCGCGTCCCGGGTCGCCTTCGACGCGCTGCGCGTCGCGGGCGCCTGCTACCTGTTCTGGCTGGGCGCCCAGGCGCTCTGGCGGACGCGCCGCCGGTCCGGCGCGCCCGCCGCCGAGCCGGACGCGCCGGTCTCCGGGCCCGCCGCGTTCCGCACCGGGTTCACCACCAACCTGCTGAACCCGAAGGTCGGCGTGTTCTACATGAGCCTGATGCCGCAGTTCGTCCCGCACGGCGCGCCGGTGTTCGGGACGAGCATGGCGTTCGCGGCGATCCACACCGCCGAGGGCCTGCTGTGGCTCGGGGCCGTGGTGGGCGCAGCGGGCGCGGCGCGCCGCGCCCTGGCGCGCCCGGCCGTAAGGCGGCGGCTCCAGCAGATCACGGGCCTGGCCTTCATCGGCTTCGGGCTGCGCCTCGTCACCGAGCGCTAGACCGCCCTAGACCGCCGTCCCGGCGTCCGCGTCCGCGAAGTGGCAGGCGACCGCGTGCGCCGCCCCCTCCCGGACGATCAGCTCCGGCACCTTCTCCGCGCACGTCTCGGCGGCCATGAAGCAGCGGGTCCGGAACCTGCACCCGCTCGGCGGCGCCGCCGGCGACGGCACCTCCCCCTCCAGGACGATCTCCCGCGCGGCGTCGTCCGGCCGGTCGCGCACCGAGGGGACCGCCGAGAGCAGCGCCCGCGTGTACGGATGCCGGGGGTCGCCGAACACCTGCTCGGCGGTGCCCTGCTCGACGACGGTGCCGAGGTACATCACCGCGACCTCGTCCGCGATGTGCCGGACGACGTCCAGGTCGTGGGAGATGAACAGGTACGCCACGCCCAGCTCGGACTGCAGGTCCGCCAGCAGGTTGAGGATCTGCGCGCGGACCGACACGTCCAGCGCCGACACCGCCTCGTCGCACACGATCAGCCGGGGCCGCAGCGCGAGCGCGCGGGCGATGGCGACGCGCTGGCACTGCCCGCCGGACAGCTCGTGCAGCCGCCGGGCGGCGTGCTCGGGCCGCAGGCCGACCAGCTCCAGCAGCCGCGCGACCTCGGCGTCCTCGCGGTCGCGCGGGACGATGCCGGAATGGACCCGCCACCCCTCCGAGACGACCGCGGCGACGGTCATGCGCGGGTTCAGCGAGGTGTACGGGTCCTGGAACACCATCTGCACGTCGCGGCTCACGCGGCGCCGCCGACGGCGCGGCATCGACGCGAGGTCCGCGCCGTCGAATTCGATGGTCCCCGCGAACGCGGGGATCAGCCCCACGATCGCGCGCGCGAGCGTGGACTTGCCGCAGCCGGACTCGCCGACGACGCCGAGCGTCCGGCCCGCCCGGACCGCCAGGTCGAGCCCGGCGACGACGGGCACCCGCCGCCGGCCGAACCCGTGCCGGCCGGGCCGCTGGTAGCCGGCCTCCAGGCCGCCGACCCGCAGGACGACGTCGGCGTCCCCGGCCGGTGCCGCGGTGCCGTGCGCGGTCGCCGTCATCGGTCCTCCTCGGGGTCGTGGGCGGCGCCCACCTCGTCGGCGTGGTGGCAGGCGACGGCCCGTCCGCCGCTCTCGGCGAGCGGGGGGTCCTCGGTCCGGCACACGTCCGTCGCGAACGGGCAGCGGGGATGGAAGGCGCAGCCGCCGGGCGGGCGCCGCGGATCCGGCGGCAGCCCCGCGATCGGGGTCAGGCGGCCGCCCTCCTCCTTCCCGTCCGGCATGGCCCGCAGCAGGCCCAGCGTGTACGGGTGCGCGGGACGCGTGTAGACGGCGTCCAGCGGCCCCTGCTCCACGATCCGCCCGGCGTACATCACGGCGACCTCGTGGGCCATCCGCGCGACCACGCCGAGGTCGTGCGAGACCAGCAGCGTGGCGAGCCCCGCCTCCCGCTGGCGGCGGGCCAGCAGGCGCAGGATCTGCGCCTGGACGGTCACGTCGAGGGCGGTGGTGGGCTCGTCGGCGAGCAGCACGGACGGGCCGAGCGCCAGCGCCATCGCGATCACGGCGCGCTGCCGCATGCCGCCGGAGAACTCGTGCGGATGGTCGCCGTAGCGCGTCTCGGCGTCGGCGATGCCGACCTCGCGCATCAGCGCGACGGCCCGCTCGCGCGCCTCCCGGCGGCTCAGGCCGAGCCGCCGGCGGAACGGCTCGGCGATCTGGGGGCCGACGGCGAAGCCGGGGTTGAGCGCGGCCATCGGGTCCTGGAAGACCATCGCGACCCGGCTGCCGCGCGCCTCCCGCCACTGCCGCGCGGTGAAGCCGGCGGTGTCGTCGTCGCCGAGGACGACGCTCCCGGAGGTGATCTCGGCGCCGGGCGGAAGGAGCCCGATGAGCGCCAGGGACGTGAGGCTCTTGCCGCTGCCGGACTCGCCGACGAGCGCGAGGACGCGCCCGGGGCGCAGCCGCAGCGAGACGCCGCGGACGACGGGGGTGACGTGCCGGCCGGAACGGAACCCGATGTGGACGTCGCGCAGCTGCGCGGCGGCGTCCTCGCCGGGCGGGGTGGGGACGGGGTGGACGGCTGACATGGTCATGGGGGTGCCTCTCAGAGCTGGGCCCGGGGGTCGGCCAGGTCGCGGAAGGCGTCGCCGACGAGGCCGACTCCGGTGACCACGGCGGCCAGCGCGATCGCGGGCATCGTGGAGATCCACCAGGCGGAGCCGAGGTAGTCGCGGCCCGCCGAGACGGTCGCGCCCCACGAGGCCTGGTCGGGCGGGATGCCGAGGCCGAGGAAGCTCAGCGACGCCTCCGCGACCATCACCAGGCCGATCTGGACGGTCGCGGCGACCAGCAGCGGCTGCCAGCACGACGGCAGCACGTGCCGCAGGAGGATCCGCAGGTGGCCGGCGCCGAGCACGCGGGCGGAGTCGACGAACTCCAGGTCCCGGGTCGCGAGCGCGGACGCCCGCACGACCCGGGCGAACACCACCCAGCGGGTCACGGCGAGGGTGATGACGACGTTGGTGACGCTCGGGCCGAGGACCCCGGCGATGAGGATCGCCAGCAGGATCGACGGGAACGCCAGCTGGACGTCCCCGACGCGGGACAGGACGGCGTCGGCCCAGCCGCCGAAGTAGCCGGAGACGAGCCCGGCGGCGAGCCCGACGGCCCCGCCGGCGAGGACGGTGGCGGCGGCGACCAGCAGGGACACGCGGCTCCCGGCGAGCAGGGTGGTGAGCATGTCCCGGCCGAGCTGGTCGGTGCCGAGCCAGGCGACCGACCCGTCCCCGAGCCGCGAGCCGGGCGGCAGGAGGCGGTGCGGCAGGTCGGTCGCGACCGGGTCGTAGGGCGTCAGGACCGGCCCGAGGAGCGCGGCCAGGACGAACAGCCCGACGACGGCGAGCCCGATCCACGCCCGCACCGGCAGCCGGCGCCCGCGGCGCCCGCGGGGCTCGGCGGCGGCCGGCGCGGGCGCGGCGGCGATGGCGCTCATGGTGTGCTCCCGTTCATGCGTTCTGCGGGGTGAGGCGCGGGTCGAGGGCGACGCACAGGACGTCGACGACGAGGTTCAGCGCGATGTAGCAGACGGTGATCGTGACGATGGCGGCCTCGACCACGGCGTAGTCGCGGTTGGTGATGGCGTCGACCATCAGCGAGCCGAGGCCGGGCCAGGAGAACACCACCTCGACGATGACGGCGTTGGCGATGAAGTTGCCCATCAGCAGCCCGAGGACGGTCACGACGGGCAGCGCGATGTTGCGGGCGACGTGCACGTACAGCACGGCGCCCTCGCCGGTGCCCTTGGCGCGCGCGGTGCGGACGTAGTCCTTGCCGATCTCCTCCAGGGCGCCGTTGCGGACGAGCCGGGCGAGCCACCCGACGAACGGCAGCGCGAGCGTCACCGACGGCAGGATCACCGCCTCGGGGCCGCCGCCCGCGGTGCTGGGCAGCCAGTGCAGCTGCCGGGCGAACAGCAGGATCAGCACGATGCCGAGCCAGAACGACGGCAGGGCCTGCCCGACGAGGGAGCCGGCGGACACGAGCGCGTCGAGGATCCGGCCGGGCCGCCGCGCGCACAGCATGCCGAGGGGGAACCCGGCGGCGACGGTGATGACGAGGGCGAGGGCGGCGAGCGCGAGGGTCGCGGGGAAGCGGTCCAGGGTGGCGCTCATCGCGCTGCCGCCGAGCCGCCAGGAGTCGCCGAAGTCGCCGTGCAGCACCTCGCCCATGTGGGTGAGGTACTGCCGCCACAGGGGCTTGTCGAGGCCGAAGTCGGCGCGGACGGAGGCGAGCTGGTCGGCGCTGGCGTCCGGCCCGAGGATGAGGGTGGCGGGGTCGCCGGGGACGATCCGCACGACCACGAACACCAGCGTGACGGCGCCCCAGGCGACGAGGACGGCCTGGCCGGCGCGGCGGAGCAGGAAGCGGCCCATCAGGACGTCCTTCCGTTCCGTGCGCCCGAGGGCGCGGGGCCGTTGGTGGAGGAGCGGACGACGAGGTCGGCGGCCAGCAGCGTCCGGCCGGGGACGTCCGCGGGCGGCGCGCCCGCCATCCGCTCCAGCAGCCGGTCGACGGCGGTCGTGCCGACGCGCGCGGCGGGCAGCCGGACGGTGGTGAGCGGCGGGGCGAGGTACGCGGCGAACGGGTGGTCGCCGTGCCCGGCGACGGCGACGTCCCCGGGGATGGACAGGCCGTGCTCGGTGAACGCCCGGTACAGGCCGAGCGCGAAGTAGTCGTTGCCGGCGAGGACGGCGGAGCCGGGCTCGATCCGGTCGGCGAGCCGGCGGCCGATGGCGTAGGAGTCGATCGGGTCCCAGGGCTGCGAGCTGGCCTCCCGGCGGCGGGTCGGCACCCGCAGGACGTGGTCGTCGCGGACCTCGATGCCGCGCTCGGCGAGCACGGCGCGGAAGCCGCGGATCCGCTCGGCGACCGGCGAGATGTCGAGGTCCTCCTCGACGAGGAACAGCTCGCGCGCGCCGCCGTCCACCAGGTGCTCGGTGGCGCGGCGGGCGCTGTCGTAGTAGTCGACGCCGACGAGGTCGGCGTCCAGGCCGGGCAGGTCGCGGTTCAGCAGCAGGACGGGCGTGCCGGACTTCTCGAGCCGCTCCCAGTGGTCGATGCCGTGCTGCACGGGGACGGCGAGGACGCCGTCGACGCCCCACCGCATCAGCTCCTCGGCGACGCGCCGCTCGTTCTCGGCGCTGTCCTCGGTGACCATCAGCATCAGCGAGTAGCCGTGCACCCGGCCGCGCTCCTCGATCGCGCTGATGAGCCGGGCGTAGAACGGGTTGGAGGGGTTGGTGATGACCAGGCCGATCGCCATGGCGTTCTGGAGCACCAGCGACCGCGCCATCGTGTTCGGCACGTACCCGAGCCGGTCGGCCTCGGCCCGCACCCGCTCGCGGGTCTCGGCGCTCACCGCGTCCTTGCCGGCGAGGGCGCGGGACACGGTGTTGACCGACAGGTCGAGCGCGGCGGCGATGTCGCGCAGGGTGGCCCGGCGGCGCGGCGTCATGGCGTCCTCCTCGTGACCGTGGACAGGTCGGGCTGGTTGTTCGCGGCCGGGGCGAACCCGGTGATCCCGGAGCCGAGGCCGTAGGCGGTGGTGAGCGCGGCGGGGAAGACCCCGACCGCGTCGTCCCAGACGATCCTGCACGCCTCGGCGTACAGCCGGGCCCGGTCGCCGGAGTCGGCCGCCTGCCCCGCCGCGGCGAGGATCTTGTCGAGCGCGGGGTTCTTGTAGCCCATCCGGTTCGCCTTGGAGGTGTAGAGGCGGCCGAGGGTGAAGGCGGCGTCCCCGGTCGTCACCGTGTTGGTCTGCAGCTCCATGTCCCAGTCGAGGGCGTTGAGGCGCTGCAGCCACTCGGCCTTCTCGATGCTCTGCGGCCGGACGGTCACGCCGACGTCCTGCCACGCCGAGATCATCGACTGGGCGAGCTCGCGGGCGAGCGGGCCGGTGGCGTCGAACCACATCATCGTGGTCGTGAACCCGTCGCCGAGGCCCGCGTCCCGCAGCGCCTTGCGGGCGGCGCCCGGGTCGTGGGCGTAGGGCCGCTGCGCGGCGTGGCCGAACACCGTGGCGGGGATCGGGGCGTCCATCCGCCGCGCGCCCGCGCCGAACAGCTTCCCGACGATCTCGTCCATGTCGAGGGCCTGCACCATGGCCCGCCGGACGCGCGGGTCGGTGAACGGCCTGCGCCCGCAGTTGAACCAGGTGAGGTAGTACGTCCAGCTCGGCACGGACGCGACCCGCACGCCGTGCTTCCCCTTCACCTCGCCGAGCTGGTCGGACGGGACGGGCCACAGCAGGTCGACGTCGCCGTTGCGCAACGCGGTGATCGCGCTGGACGTCTCGGCGATGAACGGCATCGAGATGCCCGGCAGCCGCGCGGGCCCCGCCCAGTACCCGTCGAAGCGGGCCAGCTCGACGGCGGTGGACGGGGTGAACCCGGTGACGCGGAACGGCCCGGAGCCGATGGGGCGGCGCTTCTGCGCCGGGTCGGCGACGAGCCGCGCCGGGACGATGAACAGCAGCGTCAGGTTCACCGGCAGCGTCCCCATCGGCCCGTCCGTGACGAACGTGACCGTGGTGTCGTCGTCGGCCCGCGCGGACTTCACCGTCGCCCACAGCGCGCTCTGCGCCGACTTCACCGCCTTCGTCCGGTCGAGGCAGGCGACGACGTCGCGGGCCGTCAGCGGGCTCCCGTCGTGGAAGCGCACACCGGACCGCAGCCGGAACACCCAGGTGGTGTCGTTCTCGCGCCGCCACGACGCGGCCAGGCCGGGCACCAGCCGGCCGGCCGCGTCGCGGCGGACGAGGGTGTCGAAGACCAGCCGCTTGACGATCAGCGACGCCTCGTCCACCGCGGTGCCCGCGTTGTACGGGTCGAGGTCGGTGACCGGCTGCCCGAACGCGGCGCGCAGCGACCCGCGCGGCGCGGCCGCGCCCGCCCCGCCGCAGCCGCCGAGCGCCACGGCGGAGGCGCCCAGGCCGGCCAGCGCGAGGAACTCGCGCCTTCGCAGGTCCATGACGGCGCTCCCTCAGCTCTTCAGCGCGAGATAGATCATCACGGTGGCGGTGGGGCCGGTCCCGGGCTCGGGCCCGTCCCCCGCCTCGACGGTGCCCTTGAGGCGCAGCCAGCCGCCGAAGCCGGCCGACTCCCAGCTCTCCAGGTCGCCGGTGATCTCGCGGCCGGCGTCGAGGTCGCACCAGTGCAGGCCGTCGGGCGAGATCTGGGTCGTCACCCGCAGCCGGGTGCCGGCACCGGACCGCTTCAGCGTCCGGACGAACCAGCGCGCCTCCGCGGCCCAGGCCGCCTCGTAGGGTTCCGTCGCGAACTCGCCCGCCAGGGTGCGGTTGCGTTCCAGGACGGCCGTGAACGACTCGCGCATGCTGCCGGGGCTCCTCACCAGTCCACCGAGATCAGTACCGAGTCCAGGTACAGGAAGTTGCGCACGTCGGTGTGCGTCCTGACCGAGACGTAGAAGTTGAGCAGGTTCTGCAGGGACCCGTACTCCTCGTCGTACGGGGGGACGGGCACGTCGCGCATGTCGTAGACGGTGTCGTTGACCTGCAGCTCGATGTTGGAGCGCGTGCTCGTGTCGATCAGCCACCGCACGTAGTGCCAGTTGACCTTGGTCGGGACCTCGTTGTAGCAGAGCTCCTGCGGCCCGCCGAACGCCTTCCAGTCGTCCGGGTCGGGGGCGGTGAAGTCCGCGGTCGGCGGCAGCTTCAGCTTGCCCTCGAAGTGCTCGCGCGGCGTCGGCTCCGGCACCGTCGGGTACACCCACTCGCGCCGCAGGTTGTTGTCCAGGTCGGTGTTCAGGTACCGGGCGACGCAGTGGTAGCGGACGCCGTCGCAGATGTCGGTCGCGATGGTGAACGCGCCGAACTGCTGCTCGGACGGGTGCAGGTTCGCGTCCCACTCCCCCGCGCCCGCCTTGGCCGCCGCCTGGTTCTCCTCCGACGCCGCCTCGGTCTTGAACGTCAGGTACGCCTCGAACTGCACGCGGCCGCGCCCCGCCATCGTCAGGCGGCGGATCGCGACGCCGGTGTGCCCGGCGAGCGGCCGGGTCGCGACCTTCAGCGCGTACGTCCCGGACATCGCGCCGTGCGTGCCGATGTCGAAGAAGTTGCACGAGCTGAGCTGCGGCGGCCGGAAGTCGCGCATGTGGTCGTCGACGGTGTCGAGGTTCCCGTGCCCGTCGTAGTTGCCGAGCAGCTCGATCCAGCCGTGCGTGCCGGTGTTGAAGTCGTCGTGGACGAGGATCCGGTCCAGCGGGTCGAACCGGGACAGCGCGGGGTCGGCCTTGCGGAGCTCGGCGGCCAGGGAGCGTCCGCTCGCGGCGGCGGTCATCGGGCGGCCCCTTCGATCCTCACGGTGGCGTTCACCAGGTTGTGGTCGCTGCGCAGCAGGTCGCGCGGCTCGCCGGCCTGCGCGGTGGTCTGCGGCACGAGCGTCCACTGCCGGACGGGCGTGCCGGCCTTGACGAAGATGTGGTCGATCTTGTCCTCCGACTTCGGCAGCGGGATCTTCCCGCCGTTGAACGAGGCGTACTCGGCGTTGGAGCGCCGGTTCGCCGGGGCCGCCTCGAAGGAGTCGGCGTAGCCGAGGTCGGCGAACGCGTCGTAGGCGCTGGCGCCGTCCTCCTTCGAGGCGGAGTTCATGTCGCCCGCGAACACGATCGGCAGCCGCCGCGTGGACGCGTTGTCGCGGGTGAGGTATTGCACGGTGCGGGTGGCGTCGGCGTAGCGGACCTGGTCCCAGTTCTTCGTCCAGCCGTTGGGGTCGGTCGCGCCGTTCTTGCGGTACTCCAGGTGCATGTCGACGACGACGAAGCGGGTGCCGGTGCGGCGCTCGCGCAGCACGTTCCACGTCATCGTCTTGCCGTAGATCTCGGTGGAGTCGGGCAGCCACAGCAGGTCGTGCGGGAGGGCCCGGCCGCGCTCGTCCTTGTCGGAGAACCGGCGGGCGTCGTAGTAGGTGAACCGGCCCGCGCCCGACTTGAGCGGGTAGCCGTACCAGGGGTTGCGCGTTCCGGCGTAGTCGGCGGGCGCCTCGGCGTAGCCGCGCGCCCGCATCGCCGCGGTCAGCGGCGCGCGGAACGACTCGACGTCCACGCCCGGCTGGGTCGGGGTGGGGTTGTTGCCGATCTCCTGCGTGACGACGACGCCGGCGCGGGCGCGGACGATGTCGTCGGCGACCTTCGCGGCGCGGCCGTCCGCCCAGGGGGCCAGCTTGGTCGCGCAGTCGCGGCCGATCGTGTCGACGCACTCCTGCTCGGTCGGCAGGCAGCCGTGCCCGCACGTGTTGTAGGTGGCGATCCGCAGATCGAAGCCGCGCGGGTGCCGGCCCGGCGCGGCGGCCTGCGCGGCCGCCGCTGGGGCGAGCACCGCGACGGCGCACGCGGCCGCGGCGAGCGCGGCGGCCGGGCGGGCGGGGGGACGGGGGGTCCTCATGCTGACGGGGGCCTTCCGGTGGTGTCGGCTGCGTCACATTAACGTTCACGTGATCGTTCACACACCATCGATGTACAGCCACCGTCATGTCAAGAGCGGAAACGAAAACGGCCCGGCTCTCCGCACGAGCGAACAGCACGCCCGTGCACGGCGGCCGGACCGGACGCGGCGGTCCCGCGCGTCACCGGCCCCGGGCCGGCAGACCCGGCTCAGCGGGCCATGCTCAGCGGGCCCCTGGCCAGCGGGCCATGCTCAGCGGGCCATGCTCAGCGGGCCTCGCCGTCGAGGCGGGCGGCCGCCTGGTCGGACAGGGCGCGGGCCAACTCGGCGGCCTGCGCGTCGCCGAGCGGCTCGTGCCCGACGAGGACGCGGTACCAGAGCACGCCGTAGACCTGGTCGACCATCAGGGCGAGGTCGGCGCCGGCCGCGATCTCGCCGCGGTCGCGCGCCCGCTCCAGCAGCCCGGTCAGCACGCGGCGCCGCGACTCGACGAACGCGCGCATGTGCTCGCGCGCGTGCGGGTCGCGCTGCGCCTCGGCCATCGAGTTGCGCAGGACGGACGCGGTGAGCCGCTGGCCGGCGCCGCGGAACGTCGCGGCCAGGAAGCCCTCGAGGTCGCCGCGGAGCGTGCCGGTGTCGGGCACGGGGATGTCGGCGCCCGCGCGCTCGGCCATCGCCTCCAGCAGCACCGCGCCCTTGGACGGCCACCAGCGGTAGATCGTCTGCTTGCCGACGCCGGCGGCCGCGGCGAGCGAGTCGATCGTGACGGGGACGCCGTCGTCGCGGGCGAGCAGGTCCACGGCGACGTCGAGGATCGCGCGCCGCGCGGCCTCGTTGCGGCGCCGCCCGGTGTGCGGCCGTCGGCTGTCACTCATGGCACCACCCTACCCATTTGACGAGACCGCCGGTCTCGATGAATACTTGTCGAGACAGAAGGTCTCGACAATAAAAGGAGCCGGCCATGTCGCTCACCGGAAAGCGCACCCTCGTCTTCGGCGGCACCTCGGGCATCGGCGCGGCCACCGCCGAGCTGTTCGCCGGCCAGGGCGCCGACGTCGTGATCACCGGCCGGGACGAGGAGCGCCTCGCCAAGGCCGCCGCGGGCGGCCTCACCGCCCGCCGCGTCGACGCCTCCTCGCACGACGAGGTGACCGCGTTCTTCGCCGAGGACACCCGCTACGACCACCTGGTCCTCGCGCTGAGCGGCGGATCGGGCGCCGGCCCGTTCGCCACGCTGGACCTCGGCGACCTCCGCCACGGCTTCGAGGCGAAGTTCTGGCTGCACCTGCGGATCGTCCAGGCGGCGCTGCCGCGGCTCACCGAGGACGGCTCGGTCACCTTCATCACCGCCTCGTCCGCCCGCGCGGCGCTGCCCGGCACCGCCGGCCTCGCCGCGATCAACGGCGCGCTGGAGGCGATGGTGCGGCCGCTCGCGACCGAGCTGGCGCCGCTGCGCGTCAACGCCGTCTCCCCCGGCGTCATCGAGACGCCGTGGTGGGACGGCATGCCCGCCGAGCAGCGGGACGCGATGTTCGCCCAGCACGCCGCCGCGCTGCCGGTCGGCCGGGTGGGGCGGCCCGAGGACGTCGCGCAGGCCGTCCTGCTCGCCGCCGCCAACGGGTTCGTCACCGGCCAGGTCATCGAGTGCAACGGCGGCCTCAGCCTGCCGACCGGCCGCTGACCGGCTCCCGGACGCCGCGCCCCTCGCCGGTTCGTCCCGGCTGCCCTACTCTGTCGCCTGCCGATCACAGCGCGAGGAGACGACCGTGGCCGCCGACTTCCCCACCGATCCGCCCGCAGCCGCACCGGGGGAGGACGACGAGCAGCACATCTCCCCCGACCGGCTGCGGGCGCTCAGCGACGGCGTCTTCGCGATCGCGGCGACCCTGCTGATCCTCGACGTCCGGCCGCCGGCCGCGGACGAGGGCGTCTGGTCGGGGCTGCGGCACGAATGGCCCGCGCTGGACGCCTACGCGGTCTCGTTCCTCATCATCGGGATCGCCTGGATCCACCACCACAACCTGTTCCACCAGGTGCGGAAGGTGGACCGCGGGCTGCTGTTCCTCAACCTCGGCATGCTCGCGACGATCGCGTTCCTGCCCCTGCCGGCGGCCACCCTCGGCGACCACCTCGGCAGGGGCGACGCGCCCGCCGCGGCGGTCTTCTACTCGGTGTCCATGGCGGCGGCGTCGCTGTGGTTCACCCTGTTCTGGAACCACCTGTGCCGCCGCCCCGAGCTGATGCACCCGCGGGCGCGCGACGAAGCGCGGCGCGCCCGCGCCCGGTCCCTGCTGGGCCCGGTCGGCTACGCGGTCGCCGCGGCGATCGCCCTGCTCAGCCCGACCGGCTCGCTGGTGCTCAGCGCCGCGATCGTCCTGTACTTCATCGTCGGACGCCGCGCGCCCGCCACCCGCACCCGCATCCCCGCCGCCTCCGGCGAATGACGACGGGCCGCCTCCCCGCGCGGGGAGACGGCCCGTTTCTCGGCGGTCCTTACTTGCGGATGAGGTTCCGCAGGACGTACTGCAGGATGCCGCCGTTGCGGTAGTAGTCCGCCTCACCGGGGGTGTCGATGCGGACGTCGACCGTGAACTCCTTGCCGTCCGCCTTCACCGTCACCTCGCTCGGGACGCCGCCCTCGTTGAGCGCCGTGACGCCGGTGATGTCGAACGTCTCGGTGCCGGTCAGGCCGAGGGACTCGGCGGAGTCGCCCTCCTTGAACTGCAGCGGGAGGACGCCGAGGCCGATCAGGTTCGAGCGGTGGATGCGCTCGTACGACTGCGCGATGACGGCGCGGACGCCGAGCAGCGCGGTGCCCTTCGCGGCCCAGTCGCGGGACGAGCCGGAGCCGTACTCCTTGCCCGCCAGCACCACCAGCGGGGTGCCCTGCGCGGCGTAGTTCTGCGCGGCGTCGTAGATGAACGCCTGCGGCGCGCCGTCCTGCGTGAAGTCGCGGGTGTAGCCGCCCTCCACGTCGTCCAGCAGCTGGTTGCGCAGCCGGATGTTGGCGAACGTGCCGCGGATCATCACCTCGTGGTTGCCGCGGCGCGAGCCGTAGGAGTTGAAGTCCTTCACCGCGACGCCGTTGTCCTGCAGGTACTGCGCGGCGGGCGTGCCGGCCTTGATGGACCCGGCGGGCGAGATGTGGTCGGTGGTGACCGAGTCGCCGAGCTTGGCGAGCACCCGGGCGCCGTGGATGTCGGAGACCGGCTCCGGCTCGGCGCCCATCCCGTCGAAGTACGGCGCCTTGCGGACGTAGGTGGACGCGTCGTCCCACTCGAACAGGTCGCCGGTCGGGATGTCGAGGCCGCGCCAGCGCTCGTCGCCCTTGAAGACGTCGGCGTAGTCCTTGGTGAACATCTCCTTGCCGATCGACGACTCGACGATCTCGGCGACCTCCTCGGCGGCCGGCCAGATGTCGCGCAGGTAGACCGGGCCGTCGGTGCCCTCGGCGATCGGGTCGTTGAGGATGTCGATGTCCATCGTCCCGGCCAGCGCGTAGGCGATGACCAGCGGCGGGGACGCCAGGTAGTTCATCTTCACGTCGGGGCTGATGCGGCCCTCGAAGTTGCGGTTGCCGGACAGCACCGCGGTGACCGCCAGGTCGTTGTCGTTGACGGCCTTGGAGATCTCCGGCTGCAGCGGGCCGGTGTTGCCGATGCAGGTGGTGCAGCCGTACCCGACCAGGTTGAAGCCGATCTTGTCGAGGTACGGGGTGAGGCCGGCGCGCTCGTAGTAGTCGGTGACGACCTGCGAGCCGGGCGCCAGCGAGGTCTTCACCCACGGCTTGCGGGTCAGGCCCTTCTCGACGGCCTTCTTCGCCAGCAGCGCCGCGCCGATCATCACGTACGGGTTCGAGGTGTTGGTGCAGGACGTGATGGCGGCGACCGCGACGTGGCCGTGGTCGAGCTCGAACTTCGTGCCGTCCTCCAGCGTGACCGGCACCGGCTTGTGCGGGCGGCCCGAGCCGTTCGCGTCCACGTGGCGCGGCTTGTCGCCAGCGCCGTCGTGGCCGACGGCCGGGGAGTCGGAGGCGGGGAAGGACTCGGCGGACGCCTCGTCCGCCGGGCCCAGCGCGACCTTGACGTAGTTCTGCACGTCGCGGCGCCAGGTCTGCTTGGCGTCCGACAGCGAGATGCGGTCCTGCGGGCGCTTCGGGCCGGCCAGCGACGGCACGACCGTCGACAGGTCCAGCTCGAGGTACTCGGAGAACTCCGGCTCGACCGACGGGTCGAGCCACATGCCCTGCTCCTTGGCGTAGGCCTCGACGAGCGCGACCTGCTCATCGCTGCGGCCGGTGAGGCGCAGGTAGTTCAGCGTCTCGTCGTCGATCGGGAAGATCGCGCAGGTGGAGCCGAACTCGGGGCTCATGTTGCCGATCGTGGCGCGGTTGGCGAGCGGCAGCGCGTGCACGCCCTCGCCGTAGAACTCCACGAACTTGCCGACGACGCCGTGCTCGCGCAGCATCTCGGTGATGGTGAGCACCAGGTCCGTCGCGGTGGTGCCGGCGGGCAGCTCGCCGGTCAGCTTGAAGCCGACCACGCGCGGGATCAGCATGGAGATCGGCTGGCCGAGCATCGCGGCCTCCGCCTCGATGCCGCCGACGCCCCAGCCGAGCACGCCGATGCCGTTCTCCATCGTGGTGTGGGAGTCGGTGCCCACGCAGGTGTCGGGGTAGGCGACGCCGTCGCGGTCGAACACCACGCGGGCCAGGTGCTCGATGTTCACCTGGTGGACGATGCCCGTCCCCGGCGGCACCACCTTGAACTCGTCGAACGCCGTCTGCCCCCAGCGCAGGAACTGGTAGCGCTCCTTGTTGCGCTCGTACTCGACCTGCACGTTGCGCTCGAACGCCTGCGGCGAGCCGAAGTACTCCACGATGACGGAGTGGTCGATGACCATCTCGGCGGGCGCCAGCGGGTTGATCTTCGTCGGGTCGCCGCCCAGGTCCCGCACGGCCTCGCGCATCGTCGCCAGGTCCACCACGCACGGCACGCCGGTGAAGTCCTGCATGATCACCCGGGCCGGGGTGAACTGGATCTCCTTGCTCGGCTTGGCCTTGGCGTCCCACTGGGCCAGCGCGCGGATGTGCTCGGCGGTGACGTTCGCGCCGTCCTCGGTGCGCAGCAGGTTCTCCAGCAGCACCTTCAGGCTGTACGGGAGACGGGCCGAGCCCTCGACGGCGTCCAGCCGGTAGATGTCGTACGACTTGCCGCCCACCTGCAGCTTGCTCAGGCTGCCGAAGCTGTTCGCGGACACGGACTCCTCCTCCGTCGCACGCCGCGCGTCCGGTCCGGGACATGACCGCGCGGCGACGTTCATCGTGATGTTCAATGTGCGCCCGCCCTCGCGGCCGGCGCGGGTCGGGCGGCGCGGCGCGCGGCGAGGCGGGTGTGCTCGTCTACCTTGATCCTGCCCTAGTCAAGCCCTTGACCGAGAACCGGGTCCGCCTAACTTCCGCAGGTTTTTTCTTGATGTCAAGATACATCCAATTTATCTCGACATCAAGCTACTCGCCCTCGGCCCGCGGCAGTTTCGCCCACACCGCCTTGCCCCCCTCGTTCAGCGGCCGGACGCCCCAGCACCCCCGCACGAACCCGGCGACCAGCAGAAGCCCGCGCCCGCACACCGCCCCGTCGTCGGGCGGCCGGACGACCGGGCGGCCCGCGCCCGAGTCCCACACCTCCACCACCGGCCGCCCGTCCCGCTCGTCCAGGTACAACCGGACGACGATCGGCCCCTCGCCATGCCGCCAGGCGTTGGTGACCAACTCGCAGACGACCAGCCGGCCGAGATGGTCGTCCTCGATCCCCCACCCCGCGAACTGCTCGGCGAGGAACCGCCGCGCGAGCAAGGGCGCGTGGACGGTCGGTTCGAGGACGATCGTGCGCGGACCTTCGGGCGCGAGCGCCATAGCGGACATACCGGTTCACCTCGGAAGACTCCATGAATTCCTGTGACCGAAGCGTCTCCCCGCGGCGATGCTTCGGAGAGACGAAGCCCGAGGCGGCGGGCATCGACGTGACTTCGCGTACATCACCGGTCATCGCACGGTCATCACTGGAGGTGGACATGCCGCAACGCCCGAAGCGCCTCACGCCGTCACGCGGCCCACTGGATCTTTTCGGCTCGGAGGTGCGCCGCTACAGGACCCTCGCGGACCTGTCCCTCGCGCAACTCGCCGCACTGATCCCCTACGCCCCGTCCACCATCGGAGAGATCGAGCGCGGCGAGTCCGCCTGCGACCGCGGATTCGCCGAGGACTGCGACCGCGTCCTCGACACCCGCGACGCTCTCGCCCACCTCCACGACGGCCTCTTCGACGGCCGCAGCGCCGCTTATCCGGCGTGGTTCGCCGACTGGCCCGAATACGAAGGGCAGGCTGAGACCCTGCGCGCCTACGAGCCGCTCGTGATCTACGGCTTGTTGCAGACGCCGAGCTATGCAGACGTGCTCTTGTACGGCGACCAGAACGGCGTCCAAGCGCGAATGGCACGGCAAGGAGTCCTGTCCCGCGAGCAACCGCTGCCACCGCGACTGATCTACCTGCTCCCAGAGCGGGTCCTGCGGTCACGCGTCGGCACGATGGCCGTGATGTACGAGCAACTGCATCACCTCGCCGACGCGGTGTCGCCGCGCCTGTCCGTTCAGGTCATTCCCGACGGCGCACCGCACCCGGGGAACTCGGGGGCATTCGTCGTCGCCACCCTGCCGGGAGACTCACGTATCGCCTACGCTGCATCCGAGCCGCAGGGAAGGATCCTCGATGGGCGCTCCGACGTTGAACGCCTGAACGAGCGGTTCGCGGACATCGCCACCTACGCGCTTCCGGCTGACTTGTCGGCTGCGCTGATCAGGGAGATTGCAGACGAAGCATGGAAGTCATGAGAGCTCACCCCGGGTGGCGCAAGAGCAGCTACAGCAGCTCGCAGGGCGACAACTGCGTCGAGTTGGCCGATCTCGGCGGGACGATCGGCGTCCGCGACAGCAAGAATCCCGGTGGCGGTCACATCAACATCAGCCGTGATGGCCTGGACGTGTTGCTCGCTCGGCTGAAGCAGCGGTGACGTCGGCGTTTTGAGCGAGGCTACGCCGGGTTAGGCCGTTGCCGGGTCTGGAAGAGCGACTAGTCGGCATACCGTGGCGAATTCGCCCGCAGGAATGGGTGTTCGGGTGGTGGGGTGGCGCTTGCGTACGGGGCCGCCCCTCCAAAGTCAAGGGCGCCTTCGGCGTCGCTACGCGATGGACTTCGTCCACCCTTGACTTTGGAGCCTCTGCGGCCCCTAGGCAGATGTTGGGGGCAGGCTCCGCCTGCCCCGCCCCGGGTCGCGCCACCCCACCACCCCCTCCGTACGCGTGTTCCAACAAACGCGGCAACCGACGGTGCGGCGCAAATAGTCGCCATTCAGATACCGAAAAGTATCCGCGTTGAAGCGCTGAATTCAAGATGCGATTGTCGGTCACGGCGGGTATTATCTAGGTATGCATTCAGTGACGATCGAGCTTGGAGCCGCGTCCACCATGGAACTGGTGAACGCGCTCTCGACCATCGCCACTGAACTCGCCAAACGGGATGCCCCCGAATCGGCGGCTGCGTGCCTGGAACTCACCGAAAACCTCGTGGCCGCCTGCGATATGCAGGAAGGCGCACTCGCCGGATTCATCGGCCGCGTTGATGCCACCGCCGAGCAGGCCCGGTGGGGATATCCCTCCACCCAAGCATGGCTTCGCTCCCGGCTGGGCATGCGCGACAATCGAGTGAAAGAGCGTCTGGTGCTGGCGCGGCAGCGTCATCGCCTCCCGCAAGTGGCCGAGCGGCTCGCGGCCGGGGAGCTGTCGCACGGTTACGCCGTCACCATCGCCGACTCGGTCGCGCGCCTCGATGACACCGACTGCGCCCAGGCCGAGACCACCCTGCTGGAGATGGCCGATCAGGGCTTCTCGGCCGGGAAGGTCGCCGCGTTCGGGCGCCGCATCCGCGACCTGATCGCCCAACGCGACGACACCGAAAGCGCTCCCGACGAGGACACCAAGCGCGGCTACGACAAGTCGTGGATCACCACCACTCGGTCCCTGGACGGCGGCCGCTACGTCAAGGGCTGGCTGAACCCCGAGGACGCCGCGATCTGGGACGGCACACTCGCGCCCCTGGCCAAGCCGGCCGGACCCGACGACCGCCGCGACCTCGCCGAGCGGACAGCAGCGGCCCTTTCCAGCGTCCTATCCGGTGGGCACAAGGCATCCAAGGTCACCGTCATCTGCGACCTGGACACCCTCACCGGCGGCAACGCCCCCGCCCGCCTCACCGACGGCACCCCGATCCCCGCCGCTCAGGCCCGCCGCATCGCCCTCTCGGCCGGGGTGTCGCCCCTTCTCCTCGGGAAGGGGAACACCCCGCTGTATCTGGGCTGGCGCGAACGGTTCGCCTCCTCGGCGCAACGGCAGGTCCTCGAGACGCTGTATCCGTCATGCGCAGTACGGGGATGCGAGGTGCCGGGGACGTTGTGCGAGGTCGACCACGTGCACGGCTGGGCACTCGGGGAATCGCCCACCGACATCGACCAACTCGCACTCGCCTGCGGATGGCACAACCGCTTCAAGCACACCAACCCCGACCAGATCCAGATCACCAAAGATCAGGACGGACGCTACGTCTACCGGCTGCTGCCGCCACCCGGCGCCCGACCATCTTCGGGAGGCCATTCGCCACCGAGTGACATCGGGCCGCCTGATCCGGCGCTCGACTGGGCTGCATAACCCGCCCACCAGTACGACCGTCCGGCTACCCGGGCCCGCCCGGATCCCATCCGGATCCCGGGCGGCTCCGGCATGCCCCAATCCACCTGGAACAGAACACGCGTACGGAGGGGGGTGGTGGGGTGGCGCGACCCGGGGGCGGGGGGGGGGGGGGCGGGCCCCCCCCCCCGCCCCCCGGCCCGCCCCGCCGCCCCCTAAAAGGGGGGTGGGGGGGAAAGCGAAAGGGAGCCCCAGGGGCCCGCGGGGGTTGGTGG